>JAZOBI010000030.1:0-46845 GCA_045595885.1 Faecousia sp.
CTGAATAATTTGCTCATAGCATTCATTACTCAAGAATTTTCGTTGGCTGTTATTCGTTCTAAAACGCTTAAACAATCCATTAATTGTCCAAGGTGTTAATCTTGTTCGTCTTTGCGTTATTCAATTTACAAGGTACATCCCATCGCCGCAGCGACCTTTAAATACTAGCACACTTTCTTCCATTTGTCAAGATGTTTTTCACAAATTTTCAAATTTATTTTTGTGTGCTTTGCTGCGCTCCGGTTGCCCTTCATCGCACAGCTTGCATATACTATCATGCTTCTTCACACTTGTCAAGTACTTTTTTGATTTTTATACAAAAAAGAGGGCTCTTTCGAGCCCTCAATACATATTAAGTTACTTTTCATCTTCCAGAAGGCCATAGCCGCCTTCTTCGCGCTTATATACCACCGCAAAAGCGCCATCATTATCCTCATCCTTGAATGCGAAGAAGCTGTGACCCAGCAGATTCATCTGTAAGACAGCCTCTTCCCGGCGCATATGCTTGATGGGGAAATGTTTCTCGCGACGAATCGTCAGATCTTCTTCCTCCGGTTCCGGAGCAAAAGAGGTTTCTTCCACACTGCGAACGAATGCATCCTGTTTCAGGCGACGGGCTAGGCGGGTCTTATTCTTTCGGATCTGACCTTCGATGGTGCCAACAGCGGCATCGATGGACGCAAACATATCGGAAGTGCTCTCCTTCGCGCGGAACCAGGTGCCGGCACCATGCACAGTAATCTCGGCGATGTTGCGGTTCTTCTCGACGGAGAATGTAACAAGTGCCTCCGCGTCCTCATCAAAGAAGCGTGCCAGCTTCATAACCTTTTTCTCGGCATAAGCATGGACATTACCGGGCAATTTGACTTTCTTTTCACTGTATTGAAATTTCATATGCGGCAGCTCCTTTCTTTTTACCGGTTACTCCGGTGTAATTGCATTATATCATATAGACATTTGTTTTGCAAGGGTGGACTTGAAACATTTTTGTGAATTAGGCAATACCCCGGCAGAGTTACTGCCGGGGTACGGAATTTCTATTCAGTACGGAGGAAACAAACCGCTTTGTTACTCTTCTTCCTCGTATAAAAGTTCATTCATAATTAGGTTATAGACATTCTCCGCCCGGTTTTCAAATAACCTTGCCAATCGAATAGCCTGGCGGGAGTCCGGGGCCTGCAGCTCCAGGGTCATCAAATTACCCATTTCATCATCCAATGTCATTACAACAGAGCAATCACCATGCTCCCGATTAACCACTTGTGTCTTGACAAAACTACTGCGTCGAATTTGACGGTTGAACCGATTGATCGCATTTTCAGCGCGCTGTTTTACTGTAAATGCGATGGAATCCTCCGTCAGTCCACAGGTTTCCCTTCCTTTGTCGGTAATTTCATAGCGTTCCTCGTCCAGCGCAGAAAGATGGCCAGAAACAACCATCTCCGGAATGGCAGTACACACGTCGAAATAGCTCAAACATTCGTCCTGATAGCACAGCTCATAAATCTCCTGGGTATTAACAGGGTAATTGACCCGATTCATCACAAAGAGAATCAGAACTTTTACATCCAGCATATCATGGATAAAGCCAAGTCTTTGCATTCACTCTCACCTCTTCCTACATTATACAGCAAGATAAGGAAAAATCAAGCACAGTTATGTCGACAATCACATAATATATTTATGAGAGGATGATACGATTGAAACCAATAACTTTCGCGACTGCCGGATATTCTCCAGCATTGATGCACGCCCGAAATCTCCTTAGCTCATGGGGATATCCCGTAGCTTTGGAAATAAATGAATCTATAACACATATTGTCCTTCCCGTTCCCAGTATGGATCAGAACCAGAAAATTCATGGTGGCATTAACTGGGAAGACTTTCTTCTCTCGACTCCCGAAAAAACCATAATTATGGGTGGAAAGATACCGCAAATGGAAGGAAGAACCATTGATTTTCTCAATGACGAATTCTATATAGCGGAAAATGCTGCCATAACAGCACACTGTACATTAGCATTTATCCTGCAAAATATAAAGCGGACGCTCAATTACGCGGATGTTTTAATCATAGGTTGGGGAAGAATCGGAAAATGTCTATGGGAACTGATGCGATCCATTGGCGCAAGGGTTACAGTTGCGGTCCGCAACGATAAAGACAAGGCGATCCTTATGGCTTTAGGATGTCATGCAATTCAAATCAATCAAATACAAAGTATTCCGTATTCTATTATTATCAACACAGTTCCTGCACCAATTTGGGATATTTCGTCACAATCCAATAACACATTAATCGTGGATCTGGCATCCGAGAGAGGAATTTCGGGTGAGGGTGTTCATTGGGAAAGAGGACTACCCGGAAGAATTGCGCCTGAAACCTCCGGAATATTGATAGCAAAAACCGCCCTTCGCTACGCCCTTGGAAAGGAGTAAATATGAATATTGGTTTTGCAGTGTGTGGATCTTTTTGCACATTCAATCAAGTGTTTCCAATTATTGAATTACTGACACGGGATTATGAAATTACACCAATCATATCATATTCAGTTTCAGCAACAGACACACGCTTCGGTAAAGCAGAGGACCACATTAGACAACTTACTGAAATTTGCGGTAAAACACCCTTATGTCGAATCGATCAAGTGGAACCAATTGGACCGAAAAAACTATTCGATGCCTTAATAATTGCTCCCTGCACCGGAAATACACTGGCGAAAATTTCGAACAGCATTTCTGACAGCCCGGTGACAATGGCCGCAAAGAGCCATTTGAGAAATGACAGACCAATCTTATTGGCAATTTCATCAAATGATGCGCTCTCCGGTTCCGCGGAAAATATCGGTAGATTATTGGTTAGAAAAAACATTTTTTTCACACCATTTGGTCAAGATGATCCATTTGAAAAGCCACACAGTATGATCTCAGACTTTACACTGATTCCACAGGCCTTGGAACAATCATTATCAGGCAAACAAATGCAACCAATCTTATTGTAAAAAAGAATACCCCGGGATACCCCGGGGTTTCTTATATTTAGAGGAACCAAATATTACTCTTGCACAAACAAGAATGATTAAGGAATTACTTTTTCTTGCGAACGAGAACAACAATAACAACAACACATGCAATCATAACCACAAAAGCAATGCCGACAATCAGTGCGGTACTGCCACCAGAAACAGTGGCAATTGCCTGCGTTTCCTTGAAATTACAATTAGCGCAAGTACGTACTCTTTCACCGAGCGCATCTTTAGTGGGCTCCTTGGAAATCACCCATTCACCAAATACATGGTTCGAACAGCCTTCTTCCTCGCCACAGGAGATACAAACGCCATTGTCATTATATGTGTGTCCCAACGCGGGAATTACACCGCCGTAAGAAACAATCTCACCGCAAGTAGAGCAGAAATCACTGCTGTAAGCTCCGGCTTCCGTGCAAGTAGGAGCGACGGGTTCACCGGTAACAACAGTATGCTCAAGTTTCTCAATTTCTGTCGGAGCGTTGAGAATCTCGCCGCAGACAGAACACTTTGCGCCTTCAGTCCAACCGGCAGAAGAGCAAGTCGGATCAACGGCAGCAATTACTTCGGAAGAATGGTCAGTAGCTGGAATCTCAACCTGGGCAACCAGGATCTGATCACAGACACTACAATACACACCTTCCTCATAGCCGACAGCAGAGCAGGTAGGCGCAACATAGGGAAGAATTGCTTCCGTATGGGCCAGCTTGTCAACTGCTTCACGGCCGGAAATCGTAATACCGCAAGTGTTACAAATACTTCCTTCGGTATAACCGGTGGAGGAGCAAGTAGGTGGAACCGCGGAAACATTGATGGCAGTATGGCCAGTAGCAGGAATTTCACTCTGCGCTTCCAGGACAGTGTCACAGACAGCACAAATGATACCCTGCGTCTTACCAGGCTCAGTACAAGTTGCCGCATAACCGGGAAGAACTTCCTGGTCATGATCAGCGGCAGGAATAATTGCCTGTGCCAGAGTGATTTCGCCACATACAGTACAGTACTTACCTTCGGTCAGACCGGAGTCCATACAGGTGGCAGAATAACCCTCAAGAACCTCCTCCTGGTGTCCGAGGGCAGTAATCTCCGTACGCTGGGTCATGCCGCAGGCGCAGGACATTACAACATAACCATCAGTTGTACAGGAGGCATCCACCCGTTCAACTTCGGTAGCAAAATTATGTTCACCAGTAGAGGCGACATAATAGGTTTTACGCTCGATTTCCTGGAAACATACAGTGCAGTAAACTACATAATCGTAGCTACCATCGGCACTGCAGCTGGCAGGAACCTCGTTCTCCTTGACGGCCTCACCTCTGGTATGCTCCAAAGCAGGAATCTCCTCCTGGGGAACCAGGATCGCGCCACAGGTGGCACAGTAAGAACCCTTGGTTTTACCGGGAGCACCACAAGTGGGTTCCACGGCAGGGGCGTCAACGGGAGTATGGACATGACCTTCGGAAACAAGCGAAACCGTACAAACATCAGAATTCACGGTAATGGTACCGATCTGATTGTTCAGGTCACGAATGTTGGTGCTGGAGGCAGTGGCTGTTACGGAAATATTGCCGGTATAGCCCTCAGCTACGATAAATGTAGCAGAGAACAGCATGCCGGTTCCGGTGTAGTTCACATTACCAGCGCCGAGAGCCGCGTACATATCACCCATCGTACACTTGAGTAAGCCCTTGGAAAGCTCATTGGTACCGATTTCGGTAACATATGCATTGCCTGCAAAAATACTGCCGGTCATGGTAGAGGATTTGTAGGTCAAAGCTGCGGGATCAAAATGCAATTCTGCACGACCCCACTTAAAGCCAGGGTTCTTATCCAGGTATACGGAGAAGGTGATCTCATCGCCGGCCTTTACGGAGGAGGCCGAAGCCTCCACCGCAAAGGTCAGTTGAGAACCGGTAGATTCGGCAGCATATGCCGAGAATGTAAGACTGAGCACAAACAGTGCAATCAAAGCCAGAGAGAGAAATTTAGATTTATTCACTGTTTATCTCCTTAGTGGGGAATAATGCTGAAATTAGCTAACAATAGCCTTGTAGATGGCCTCCAGGTCAACCAGGTCGATGTCGCCATCGGCATCAGTATCGCCCAGGATGCTGTACTCGAAGCCTTCAGCACCAGCGATGTAGTTGTAAACAGCCTGAACGTCCAACAGGTCGACAACGCCGTCCATGTAGTAGTCCATGATCTGGAATGCATAAGCCAGAACCTGACCATAGGTCTCGCCATAGATGTGGCCAAACTCGTTCATGTCGGGATCGGTGACAGTATTGATGTACATATCCAGGAACAGGTAGCCATAGTCGATGACATCGAAGTAGATGGTAGCAACAACTTCTTCGGTGATAACGGTGGAACCGTCAGCGTTACCGGCGATGGAAACATAGCCCATCATATCCAGAACATTACCCTTCTCGTCAACCTCAACAGGATAGTAGTTATCCTTGGCATAGCCGTTGAAGTTGGTGCCGAAGACAACACGGTCGAAGGCCAGGTAATCATCGTCAAAGAGAACGTCAACGTCGAAGCCCCAAACGTCAGCAGTGTTGCCGGAGATCACAACATTAACAGCGATCTGCTTGCCAACATAGATCAGGTCCTTGGGATCAACCAGTTCCAGATCGAAGATAACGTGCTCGGGGTACAGGTGGTCGATCTTGATCTCGCCACACAGAGTACAGCCATAGTAAGCCATATCGGTGCCTTCGATGGCAACGGGATCACCCCAAACGTGCTTGTTAGCATCGGGGCCGCTCAGGGAAACAGCATAGGAAGCTTCGCAGTGAGCGCAGACAAACAGGTTGTAAGCACCGCTGACGCAGCTGGCCTGCTCAGTAGCTTCCAGATAGAATTCGTGGGAAACAGCGCAAACATGAGCGCAGTTCTCACAAACCTTGCCGTAGTTCTCGCAGGACTCAGCGCCGTAGGTGTGAACGGGAACGATCTCATAACGATCCATGCCGCAGCCGGCGCAGAAGTAATGGTTGTAACCCTCAGTGGGATTCTTAACCTTGGAGCAATCGTCGGGAGCCTTGGAGCCCTTTACATCATGGACCCACTCATGACGGTGGAACCAGTAGATGTACTCTTCATCGCAGCCTTCTCTTCTGCACTCGTAGTGGACATACAGGAAGCCAGGATCCATTTCGGTGTAGTAGGCTTCAAAGTAGGAGTCAACGATGGTCTCGGCATGGCCCAGAGCGGGACGGATCAGAGCCTGCTCGTTGGCAACGACCTCGGACATCTCAACCTGAGTCTTCACACCGTTAACCTCAACTTCAACAGTGTAGAAGCGGATCCAGTTCTTGCAGTTCTCGCAGTAGCCGCCCTTGTAGGAGCCGGACGTGGTGCAGGTGGGTTCAACATCTTCGTAGACGTTCTTCTTGGTGTCGATCTTATGACCGGTAGCGGGCAGGATCTCGTAGGGAACATAACCACATCTGCTGCACCAGCCGCCCAGGGAGTAGCCAGGCTCAGTACAGGTGGGCTGAACAGTGTGCTCGCCATCCTCATAGTGGTGACCCAGAGGAGCAACCTCGATCATGATGTACATACCGCAGCCGGTGCACAGATACTCGTCCAGACCCTTCTCCAGACAGGTAGCGGGGATCAGGTTTCTGGTCTTGACCAGCTCGCAAACAGTCTTGCTGTCCTTCTGCTTGGCACCATAGGTCTTGGTGTCAAAGTCCTTGGAGTAGGTGTAGGTAACGCTCTGGCAGTGATCAGCCTGAGCAGCCTTCACGGACTCATAGATGTAATCGTAATCAGCTTCCTTGAAGGTAACGGTTACGACGGGCTCATAGTTAGCCTGGTCTGCTGCGCAATCGTAGCAGTAGAAGGTGGTGGTGGTGATGATACCCAGAACGGTCTTGGTGGGATCAACAGCGTAGTAACCGCAGGAGGTTTCTACCTTGGTGTAGGAGTTGGGATGACCCAGAGCTTCCAGAGGAACATTGTAGTAAGCTCTGCACAGGGTGCAGTAGCACAGCTTGTTACCAGCAGTGACACAGTCGGGCTCGTTGATGGAGATCACGATCTCGTTGTGCTTGCCGTAGTCGCCTTCGACCTTGTAGGAGTCGCCGCAGTTGGTGCAGGTGTAGGGAGTGTAGCCCTTGGTGACACAGGTGCCGGCAACAGCCTTGCCAGCAACATAGTTGTGGCCCAGAGCGGGAGTAACATTGACCTTCTTGAGGCCGCAGAGTTCACACTCAACAACGACAAAGCCGTCAGCGTCGCAAGTGGGCTTCTGCTCCAGAACAGCGGTCTTGCTCCACTTATGGCCGCCCTGCAGTTCTTCAGTGATCACTTCTTCGCAACGGGCGCAGACATAGGTTCTCTCACGCTTGGGATCCAGGCAGGTGCCGACCTGCAGCAGCTCGGGATCAACTTCGTAAGAAATAACGATGGTACGCTCGCCGTCTTCAGTAACCTGGAAGTACAGGATATCGCCGGCAGTCAGAGCATCGCCAGCTTCGACCAGCTCGTTGGCAGCATTGTAAACCAGAATGACGCCTTCGGACTTTACGTCAGCCCAGGCAGCGCCGGTGAAGGTGCAATCCACGGGAACGATCCAGAAGTAGGGGGAGCCGGGAGCATACAGAGCGCCGCCGGGATTGTAGGTGTAGTGCAGGTTCACATCGACTTCGTCTTCCTGAGGAACAGGAGCGGTGCCGGGGGTGTGGCCCAGGGGCTTCCAAACGAAGAAGCTTTCGGGCTTCAGCTGCAGGGTGCCCAGAACGTTAACATAACGACGGTCGCAGATGGGGCAGTACTCGTGCTCCATCTTCCAGCCGGGCTCGGTGCAGGTGGGCTCGGTCTTGGGAACGGTAACAATGTGATCCACGCACTCGTGGTGACGGATGACAACTTCCTTGGTAGCGCCGCAATCCTCACAGGTGTAACGAGCCAGACCATCAATGAACTTGATTTCGTCGGGATCCTTCAGGATTTCGGGGATCAGGGACCAGTTGTGGGTGCCGTCAACGGGCTCGGAGTAACCACAGACCAAGCAGTTACGGACAGTGCCTTCGCAGCCGCCGATGCTGTCAACATAGAAAGTGTGCTGCAGAGCGGGGATGACCAGATCTTCGGCATCCACGCGAACCAGCTTGCCGTTTTCTACAACGAACAGCCAGCCGCAGACAGAGCACTTCTTGTGAGCCTTAACGCCCTCTTCGCCCTTTTCGCCGGCGCAGGAGGGAGCCTTAGCAGCAACGTCTTCCAGGACGTGATCGCCCAGAGGAGCAACATTGACATTGACGAAATACTCGCCGCAGTCGTTACACTGGCAAACAGTGTAGCCCCAAACTTCGCACAGAGGGGCAACGGTAGTAATTTCAGTATACTCACAGTTATCAACGGAGTGAGTATTCGGGCACTTCACAGTTCCTGCTGCGAAAACCTGGGCAGGCAGCAAGGAAACGATCATGAAGCAAGCCAGCATGAGAGCTAAAATTCTTTTTTTCATTGCTTTTTTCCTTCCATTTTCAATAGATTTGTTTGCTTTTTTGGTTCCACATCTAAACAAGTTAAAAAACATCTTCTTTCCTGTCGGGCCATCATCTCCATCTTTAATCTTTGCCAGAACATCCCTTATATGGCGATATTAAGGGAGTTTGGTATACATTACCATTGTACACGATTTTTTCTGTTTGTCAACAGGTTTTTTATGTCCTGATTGTACTTTTGTGTATAATTTATGTCTACCTATGGGCACAATATATGGCGTTTTTCCATTTTCCAGGGCACATGATGTGATTTTTGTCCGTGTATTGTGGGCAAAACCTGAAAATTAGTAATATTTTCCAGCTTATAAACGCTCCGCCTCTTCCATCCAGATCCGGGCAGACGCGTCGCTGGGCATACGCCAATCTCCGCGGGGGCTCAGGCTTACATTTCCCACCTTTACGCCGTCCGGCAGGCAGTTGCGCTTGAACTGCTGACTGAAGAACCGACGGTAGAATACGCAAAGCCACTTTTTCACGGTTTCGCTGTCGTACTCCCCGGCAAAGGCCCGGCAGGCCAGGGTATAGATCTTGTTGGGGCTGAAGGCATAGCGCATCATGTTGTACAGGAAGAAATCATGGAGCGCGTAGGGGCCGATGATATTTTCCGTGATCTGCCGATGAGGCAGCAGTTCCGGGCTGATGGGTGTGACGATAATGTCCCGCAGCGCTTCAGCCGCAGCGGCAAAGGCAGAACTCTGCGCCAGGTGCTCCATCATGCGGCGGACCATGGTCTTGGGAATGGTGCCATTGACGGCGTACATACTCATGTGGTCACCGTTATAGGTACACCAGCCCAGAGCCAACTCGCTAAGATTGCCGGTGCCAATCACGATACCGCCAACCTGGGCCGCGTAATCCATGAGAATCTGGGTGCGTTCCCGAGCCTGGGCGTTTTCGTAAACCGCATCCTGGACACTTTCGTCATGTCCTATATTATTATAATGTATACGCACCGCTTCCCGGATATCCACTTCCTTGACGGTAACGCCCAGGGAACCGGCCAGGGCGTGAGCATTGCGGCGGGTACGCTCGGTGGTTCCGAATCCTGGCATGATCACTGCGTGGACATCGGAAGGCTTTTCCGCAGCCGCCACCGCCACAAGCAGCGCCAGGGCAGAATCCAATCCACCGGACAGACCGATCACCGGAACCGCATGAATATGCTGCAATCTCTGACGCAGGCCGGCAGCCTGAATTTGGAAGATGTTATCGTACTCAGCCGGATCCTTGGGCAGGAACGGATACTTTTCCAGAGGATACAAGGTTCCGTCGCTGCGCAGCACCTCACCGCGGCAGTCAATGGTGCGCATAGGCTCCACCTTGCCATAGAAGGACGCGGTGTCGCGGACGGACTTATTTTTCCGGCGGAGGGAACGGATCAGGCTCACATCCGCATCCATGACCAGAAGATAGTCATTGTCGATCACATTTTCATTTTCCTTCAGCAGCCGGCCGTTTTCCACGATCATGCTGTGACCGCAGAATACCAGATCCTGGGTGGACTCACTGCTGCCGGAGGAGCAATAAGCGTAGATACAGCCGCAGACATCGGTCTGGTGCTTGACCAGATCTCTGCGAACCTTCCGCTTGCCCATAACCTCATTAGAGGCAGACAGGTTCGCTACAACATCTGCGCCGTTGAGGGTCAGCAGCGTGGACGGCGGCAGAGGAGTCCAAAGGTCTTCACAAATCTCCACACCCAGAATACAGCCCTCACCGATCTTGAACAGCAGATCACGGCCAACGGGCACCTCACCCTCTCCCTCGAGGCCCAGATCCCGCAAAAAAACATGATCCGTCTGCAGATCTTCCGAAGAAGAGAACCAGCGCCGCTCGGAGAACTCACCGTAGTTGGGCAGATGGGTCTTGGTTACCAGGCCCCGCAGCACACCACCGGAAATGACGGCGCCGCAGTTGTACATCTGACCCTCCACCACAGCGGGCGTACCCACAACAGCGGTGATCCGGGGATGGGCCGCGGAACATTCCATGATCTTCTGCAAGCCCTGCATACTTTGATGCAGCAGAATGCTCTGGAAAAACAGATCCGCGCAAGTGTAACCGGTCAGGGCCAGCTCGGGGAATACCACAACATCACAGCCGGCTTCATCCGCGGAACAAATGTAGCGACAAATATCCTCGGTGTTTTTGACCGCATCGCCCACCGAAACAGGCGGCACAGCCGTGCCAATACGGATAAAATCAAGCATAGATCTACCTCCGTTGTAAGTTTTGTACATAACTTATTCATTATATCAAATCAAACTGGAAAATGCAACCGGATTTCACTCCGTTTCCCTAAAAACTATTTGTGCTTTTCCTATTGACATTTCTGATTCTCTGTGCTACTATACATTTAACAGTTAAGTTAAATGTTAAATAAGGAGGAATATTTATGGGCATACAAGCCACGCTGCGGGCGCTGGCCGATCCCATCCGCCGGGAGATTCTGAACCTGCTGAAATCGGGTCGGCTTTCCGCCGGTGAGATCGGGGATCATTTTGACGTAACCGGCGCCGCCATTTCCCGGCATCTGTCGGTTTTGAAGGAAGCCGACCTGATCCGGGACACCCGGGAAGGAAAATTCATCTATTATGATCTGAACGCATCGGTTTTGGAAGAAATTATGCTTTGGATCGCAGATTTGAAAGGAGAAACCGACCATGATCAAGAAGAATAACGCCACACTCATCATTACATCCATCGTGATACTGATCCCCATGCTGATCGGTCTGCTGCTGTGGAACAAGCTGCCCGATCCCATGCCCTCCCATTGGGGCATCAACGGCGAGGTGGACGGCTGGAGCAGCAAGGCTTTTGCCGTATTCGGTTTTCCGGGTCTTCTGATGGCCATTCATTGGATTTGCGTACTGGCCAGCTGCACAGACCCCAAATCCAAGGATTACACGCCCAAAATGATCATACTGGTACTGTGGATTTGCCCGGTGCTGAGTTTGGTGCTGAATTCCATGGTATATGCCGCAGCTTTGGGGTATGAAATCAGCATTGAGATCATCATGCCGCTGCTGGTGGGCTTGATGTTTATCATCGTCGGCAATCTTCTTCCCAAGTGCCGGCAGAGCTACACCATGGGCATCAAGCTGCCCTGGACTTTGGCCAGCGAAGAAAACTGGAACAAAACCCATCGCTTTGGCGGCAAGCTTTGGGTGGCCGGCGGCATTGTGATCCTGGCGACCGCTTTTCTGGGCAATTTCTGGATCTTGCTTGGCGTATTGGTGGTTATGGTGGCCGTTCCGACCGTATATTCTTATCTGCTATATCGGAAGCAAGCAAAAGAAATGGAGAAGTGATCTCTATGAAATGTGAAAAGGTAATGATCGGCGAACATTCCAGATACCCTCTGAACGGCTTGCTGACCCTGCCTGATGATCTTTCCTCCCCTGTGCCTGCCGTTGTATTTGTTCACGGCTCCGGTGCCAGCAATATGGATGAAAAAGTAGGCAAGCTCACACCCTTTAGAGACTTGGCAGAAGGACTTGCCAAACACGGCATTGCATCTATTCGCTACGACAAGCGGACCTATGCCCACGGACTGAAAATGCTCTGTGACAAAAATTTGGAGATCACCGTCAAAAAAGAAACCATCGATGATGCGATCCTGGCTGCAGAATTATTAAAAAAGGATCTCCGGATCGATCCGGAGCGTGTATTTGTGATCGGGCACAGTATGGGCGGAATGCTGGCACCCCGTATCGATGCCGAGGGTGGGAACTTCTGCGGGCTGATCCTGATGGCCGGTTCACCCCGGAAGCTGGAGGAGATCATGGCGGATCAAAACAAAGCGGTATTGAATTCCACCAAGGGTTTTGTTCACCGGATCGTCAAGAAGCAGATGACGAAAACAGGCAAGCTTTTCGAGGATTTGTATCAGCTTTCCAATGAAGAAGCGAAGAAAAAGAAGATGGGCGGCGGCACCACATTGTATTATTTCAAAGAAATGGGTGAACATCCGGCTGCAGATTATCTGAAAGAACTGGATAAGCCAATCCTCATCCTGCAGGGAGAAGCAGATTTTCAAGCCACTGCGGAGAAAGATTTTTACGCCTATAAACAACTCTTGGAAGGCAGATCCAATGTCACATTTCGTTTGTACGAAGGACTAAATCACGCTTTCGTGCCTTCCGTATATGGAAATATTATGAAGGCCAAGCAGGAATATGGCATCGAGCAACACATCGGTGACGAAGTAATTGGAGATATCGCCTGCTGGATCACAGCAAAATAGCAAAAAAGGAACGGCTTAAGCCGTTCCTTTTCTTTTATAGATGCACATATCATAGGCGATGCCGTTTTCCTCGCCGGATTGCAGAACCTCTTCCAAAATCCAATCTTCCATTTCGTCCAGATTGGGAAACCAGGTATCGCAGGGGCAGGTGCAATGGACCTTCGTAATGATGGCCTTATCGCACCAGGGAAGCATCTGACGGTAGACAGTTCCGCCGCCGATGACCATAGCCCTTTCTGCGGTTTTCGCCAAAGCCACCGCCTCTTCCGGAGAATGGACAACGGTAAAACCGGGCAGCTCAATATTCTGTCGGCTCAGCACCACATTCACTCTGCCGGGCAAAGGCTTTCCGCCGGGAAAATCACCAACGGTCTTGCGGCCGGTAATCACCAGCGCGCCACGGGTCATTTCCCGGAAGAATTTCCGGTCCGCGGACAGAGCTACCGGCTGGGTGCCGTCCCGGCCAATACCCCAATCATCATAAACTGCTACAATCAGTTCCATAGTACACCTCAAGCATCATTATGTAGGGACCGGCATCCTTGACGGTCCTTTATTCGGTTATGCCGCTTCGCCTCAGGACTGTCCAGGAGGCCAGTCCCTACAATGGCGCAGGCTTAGATCGCCATGGGGATTTCAAAATTGAATTCGTGGAATTTGTAATCCTCTACCTTGAAGGAATCCTTGGTAAAGTCATAGAAATTGTCAATGGACTTGTCCATCACGAATTTGGGCGCTTCGAAGCCCTCCTTCTCCAGCATAGCCTTCACGGCGGGGATATGCCGGTCATAGATGTGGCAATCGGCGATAACATGAACAAATTCGCCCACCTCCAGGCCGGAAACCTGGGCAAACATATGGGTCAAAGCAGCGTACTGCACCACATTCCAGTTGTTGGCAGCCAGCATATCCTGGGAGCGTTGGTTGAGAATGGTGTTGAGCTTGTTGCCGGTGACATTGAAGGTCATGGAATATGCGCAGGGATACAGGTTCATCTCATGCAGATCCTGGAAGTTGTAGATATTGGTCAAAATCCGGCGGGAAGCGGGATTATGCTTCAGGTCATACAATACCCGATCCACCTGATCCATAGGCTCCGCGCCCTGGGCAAACTGATACTTGACACCCAGCTGGTAGCCGTAGGCCTTGCCGATGGTTCCGTCCTCACCGGCCCACTCGTCCCACACATGGCTGCCCAGATCGCAGATGCGGTTGGACTTTTTCTGCCAGATCCACAGCAGCTCATCAATGGCAGACTTCCAGTAGGTGCGGCGCAGGGTCATGATGGGAAATTCCTCCGCCAAATTATAGCGATTGACCACGCCAAAGGTTTTGATGGTATGGGCCGGTGTGCCGTCCGCCCATTTGGGGCGCACATCCAGACCCTCATCAGAGAAGCCCTCCTCCAGTATTTTTTTACAGGTCAGTTTGTACAGTTCATCGGCTCTGCTCATATAGTTTCCTCCCCTTCAAAAAGTGATACCGCCGGTTTCGGCAGTTTCATGAAATCAAAAAGTTGCGGAAGATGGATACTTTCCGCCCCCATGCGGGTCAGTAGTTCCATGGCCGGGCTGCCATCGGCATAGCAATACACCGGACTCCATCCAAAACGCAGATTTTTCACCGTGCCGTCCCAAGTGCCGCCGGTTTGGTAGCCGGATTGGGCAACGAAGGCGAATTGGCCCATACAATGGATACATCGGTTTCGGCTGATGGCCCGCTGGGTTGAAAACGGCAGATCAAAGCCGTCCTCGCTGAGGTACAGCACATTTTCCTTTTCTCTGTGGCCGCTGAGGGTGTCCGCTACAATGCTGACCACCTGTCCGCCAGCGGCCAAGCAGGCCTCCTGCGCGGTTTTGTCTGCACCCCGGGCATTGCCGGACACCAACACATAGCCCTGAATCGCCGCCTGGCGACCCACCTCCCAGGCAAATGCCTCATTTGGCGGCAGCAGCTCCCGGCTGCCCACCAACGCCACGGCAGGTCGGTTCAAAATTGTCAAATCGCCCTTGGCCCAAAGGCATCCAGGGCTGTCCAATCCCAATTTTTGCCGAATTTTGGCAGGGTACGCCTCTGTCACTCTGGTCAGCGGCAGGCAACCGGCCTTTTTTCCCCGTAAAAGGTAATATTCCAGCAGTTCCCGTTCATCCAGCAGCGCCACGATCCGTCCAGCCATTTCCGGACCATAGCCCAATGACACCAAATCCGCTTCCACAAGTTCCCGATCCGGATCTTCCACCTGCATTTGACGGACTCGCTGCGCCAGCACCCGCAGTTGCGGGGTTGTCAGCACTTTCCGATCCGGATTTCCCAGCTGACTTGTCAGCAGCAGAAATCCTTCTTCCCGGCCGGTCAACGCAGGCGCCGCCTGGGCGCGGCTGTGGGCTTGATCACTTCTTCCGTCAGATTGCCATCGCTATCGAGCACCATGGGTTTGACGGTAAAGTTGCAGAATTTACAAATTTCATCCATTTTGGCCTTTTCCGGGAAATTGCTGATCATACTCCAGGCCACGCCTTTGCGTTTGGCCCGACCGGTACGGCCAATGCGATGGACATAGTATTCATTTTCTTCCGGCACATCATAATTGATGACGCAATCCACATCGTCCACATCAATGCCCCGGGAAGCCACATCGGTGGCAATCAGCACCCGCAGCTTGCCGTCCCGGTATTTCTGCATAGCCTTTTCCCGCAGACTCTGGCGGATATCGCCATGGATGCAATCAGCATCCAGACCTGCCCGCTGCATTTCATCGCTGAGCCGCTGGCACATATGTTTGGTGTTGCAGAAGATCATGACCCGCTCATAGTTCTGACTTTTGATCAGCCGCAGGGTGGTTTCCGCCTTCTCCAGCGGCGTGCAGGAAAGGCTGAACTGATCGATATCCGGCCGGTCTTCCTGTTTGGGCTCCACGGTTATCTCCACCTCATCCCGCTGATACATCCAGGAAACGGTCATGACCTCCTGGGAGATGGTAGCGGAAAAAAGGCCTAAATTCTTGCGGTTCTTCACCTTTTCAATGATCTTGGTCACATCCTTGAAAAAGCCCATATCCAGCATCCGGTCCGCCTCATCCAGCACCACAGTCTGAATCTTATCAAGGCGAATGGTGTGACGGTTGTAATGATCCATCAGCCGTCCGGGGGTGGCCACCACGATCTGGGGCTTCTTTTCCAACTGCTTGATTTGGCCGCCGATACCGGCGCCGCCATAGAGCACCGCTACCCGGATGCCTTCAAAATAAGTAAGCAATCCACGCAGTTCATCGCCAATCTGAATGGCCAGTTCACGGGTGGGCGCCAAAATCAATCCCTGCACCCCGTCGGAAGCAGGATCGATATGCTCGATCATGGGGATGCCAAAAGCAAAGGTCTTACCGGTGCCGGTAGGTGCCTTGGCGATTACATCCTTCCACTGCATAAAATGAGGGATCGCCTCGGCCTGGATGGTGGTAGGATAGCCGTAGCCCTTTTTTTCCAGCGCTTTCAGCATGGCCTCCGAAAGGCCCAAATCCGCAAATGTCAAAGTCTCCATATTCTCTGTCCTCTATCTATATAAGTTAGGCATATTTTTGTTATCGTAACACATTTGACGGAAGATTGCAACAACGGAGTTGGGAAGATAAATGGTTGTTTACACTACGATGGTGCCGTAGGGTGTATGTGTAAACAACAATTTATCAACCCATCCTTTGCAGAAAATTCACATCCCTTTATGGACAAACAGGAAAACTTGTGCTATATTATAGGGTAAGATATTATGACCATTCCAAGGAGGTCTTCCCATGGGCAAACTGATCGTTATCGAAGGCACTGACGGTTCCGGCAAATCCACCCAATTCAAGCTGCTGACCCAACGGCTGGAGCAGGAAAACCGGCCTTTCCGTCGGTTGGTATTTCCCCGATACAGCGAAGAGTCCTCTGCTTTAATACGGATGTATTTAGGCGGAGCTTTCGGCTCCAATCCTTCCGATGTCAACGCCTACGCTGCTTCCGCCTTTTACGCGGTAGACCGTTATGCCTCCTACAAGCAGGATTGGGGCAATTGGTATGAACAGGGCGGGCTCATTGTTTCCGACCGCTACACCACCTCCAATGCTGTGCATCAGGCCTCCAAGGAGCCGGATGAAAAACAGGGAGAATTCCTCAAATGGCTGTACGAATTTGAATATGACAAACTGGGTCTTCCCTGCCCGGATCTGGTGATTTATCTGGATGTTCCCACCGACTTTACCGAGAAACTGATGCGTCACCGGGAAGAGGAAACAAACACCAGCGCGGATATTCACGAACAGGATCTTTCTTACCTGGCCACCTGCCGCCGCACCGGCCGGGCAGCCGCCAATTTTTACAACTGGCACGTCATTTCCTGCGCAAAAGATGGGGCGATGCGTTCCATCGAGGATATCCACGAAGAAATCTATCGCCATGTGATGGCTTGTCTGGAGGATTGAGTATGGTATATGTACTGCTGGGCACCGGTTTTGAGGAAACCGAAGCCGTCGCACCCATCGACCTGCTGCGCAGAGCCAAAATCAATGTAATAACCGTGGGCCTGAACGGAAAAACTGTATACGGAAGCCACGGCATCGGCGTTACCGCCGACATTCTGCCGGAGGAAATGGATCTGTCCGTTATGGACATGATCGTACTGCCCGGTGGTTTGGGCGGTGTGGCCTCCATCCGGGCAAGCGCGCCTGCCATGCATGCCATCCGTTATGCCTATGAAAACCATAAGTTTGTTGCAGCTATCTGTGCAGCGCCTACGATTTTGGCCCAATTGGGCATCACCGACGGCAAAGCTGCCGTTTGTTATCCCGGCTGCGAAGGAGAAATGGGCAGCGCCCAAATCTCCACGGACGCGCCCTGCATCCGGGACGGCCGGGTGATCACCGCCGCTTCCGCCGGCTGCGCCGTGGCCTTTGGCCTCGCCTTGATTGAAGCGCTGCAGGGCAAAGAAGCTGCCCGGAACATCGCCCGGCAGATCGTGATCCGCTAACAGGAGGACACCCTATGAATGATAAAAACTTGATACCTTCTGAAGAAGACCAGCAGTGGCTGAAGGAGCTTTTCGAATCTGCCTCCGCAGAGCCTGTACCGGAAGAGGAAGATGTCGTGCTGAGCTCCAAAGAAGAGGAACAGTGGCTCAACGAGCTGTTCGCCTCCGCGGAACTGGTTCCCCCGCAGGAACCAGCCCCCACGGAATCCGTCCCGCTTCCCACGGAACAGGATCCATTGGCATCCGACTTTTTGGAGACCACGCCCGGCAAACCGGAGCCTTTGACCATGGTCCCCCTGGATTTGGAAGAAGAGGTTCCGGATTCCATGCCTGTACTGGAAACTGCTGCTGACCCCAGCTTCGATTATGATCCCCTCCTGGACCCGGAACTGGAAGCATTGCTGGGGCTGAACTATATCGACGGGGAGGAAAGCATGGAATCCGGTGGGGATGAACCGACAGAAGAGACCCCGGAGGATCCTGCGGAGGAAGCCGAAGAAGAATCCCCGGAAGAATCCAAAGAAGAAGCGGAAGAAGAAACCGGGGTGGAAACCGGGGAAGCATCTGACGAAGAAGAAGCCGTCGATGACCGCGAACCTTCCAAGCGCCGCCCGCGAAACAAGGACGGCTTTACGCTCTTTGGCCTTCCCCATCTGCTGGTAACTGCCGTATGGCTGGCCATTGTGGTGACCTTTGGTATTTTCCTTGGGCAGTGGCTTTGGCGGGGCGCCAGCGATGTGCTGGCCTTTGACCGGGAGGAAAAGCAGGTAACCATCACCATCACGGCGTCGGATGATTTGGATTCGCTGGTGGACAAGCTTCACTCCGCCGGACTGATCCAAGAGCCCGCCTGGTTCCGTCTGTACGGTCAGCTGACCAATGTGATGGAAGATATTGATCCCGGCACCTTCGAACTGAGTACCCTGTTTGATTACCACGCGCTGGTTTCCCATATGAGCGCCCATTCCGCCGTCCGCGTAACTGTGAAGGTGTTCATTCCCGAGGGCTACTCCTGCGCGCAGATTTTTAATCTGCTGGAAGAAAAGGGTGTTTGCTCTGCAGCCGGTCTGGAAGCCGCATCCATCAACGGCAATTTCAATGATTACTGGTTCCTGGAAGGGGTATCCCGGGAAAGCAAATACTGCCTGGAAGGCTATCTGTTCCCCGACACTTACGAATTCTACGTGGGCGACGATCCCGAACGGGTGCTGAACAAGCTGCTGTCCACCTTCGATTCCCGTTTCACGGAGATTATGCTGGAGAAGCTGGATACCCTGAATGACACTTTGGCGAAAATGATGCGCGCCAACGGTCTGTCCGAATCCTATATTCAATCTCACCAATACACCATCCGGGAAGTGGTTATTATCGCCTCCCTGATTGAAAAGGAAACCGCCAACGCCGCCGAAGGCTACACCGTTTCCTCCGTGATCTACAACCGATTGACCAATCCGGAAAATCATCCCTACCTGAATATTGACGCCGCGCTGGTATATGCCACCGGAAACAGTTCTTTGACAGAAGTCGACAAGCAGTTCGACAGTCCCTATAACACCTATCTCTACCCCGGTTTGATTCCCGGTCCCATCTGCAATCCCAGCCGTGCCAGTCTGGACGCCGCATTGGATCCGGCTGATACGAGATACTATTACTACGCGCTGGATCCCCGGATCAATGCCCACCATTTCTCCAAAACCTACGCAGAACATCTGGCTTTCCTGAATTCTCTGCCTGAGGAGGAAACACCGTGAGAAAACTGGAACTACTCAGCCCCGCCGGCGACATGGAAAAGCTGCAGATGGCTGTGCTCTACGGTGCCGACGCGGTATATCTGGCAGGCACTGATTTTGGTATGCGGGCTTTTGCCGGCAATTTTACGCCGGAGGAATTGCCCCAGGCAGTAAAATTCGCCCACGACCACGGCGTCAAAGCCCATGCGACGGTAAACATCATGCCCCGCAACGATGAAGCCGCCGCCCTGCCAGCCTACCTGGAACAGCTGGACGCTGCCGGCGTGGATGCCCTGATCGTAGCGGATATGGGCGCGTTCTCTCTGGCTAAGAAATATGCGCCCCATTGCGATCTGCACATCTCCACCCAGCAATCCATCGCCAATTACGAGTGCGCCACCGCATGGTACGATCTGGGCGCCAAAAGAGTGGTTTTGGCCAGAGAGCTGAACCTGCAGGAGATCATCGGCATCCGCGAAAAATGCCCCAAGGAATTGGAAATAGAAACCTTCGGTCATGGCGCCATGTGCGTCAGCTACTCCGGCCGCTGCCTGCTGAGCAACTATATGACCGGCCGGGACAGCAACCGGGGAGCCTGCGCCCAGCCCTGCCGCTACAGTTATACGCTGATGGAAGAAAAGCGGCCCGGAGAATATTTCCCGGTTTTCGAAGACGAAAAAGGCACATACATCCTCAACTCCAGGGATATGTGCACCATCGACCATCTGAAAGAATTGACGGACGCCGGTATCGACTGCATCAAGATCGAAGGCAGAGCCAAAAGCGCCTACTACGCCGCCATCATCACCGGCGCCTACCGCCATTGTATCGACGATATCGCTGCCGGCAAGCCCATTGACCCCGTTTGGCGGGATGAAGTGGAGCACGTTTCTCACCGGATCTATTCCACCGGTTTCTATTTCGGTCATCCGGGACAGTATGTGGAAAATTCCCGATACATCCGCCAGTGGCAAATCGTGGCAAAGGTGGAATCCTGCGACGAAAACGGCAAGGCCCTTTGCAGCCTGAACAACAAATTCCATGTTGGCGACGAGCTGGAAGTGGTTGGCCCCGATACCCGTCCCTTCACCATCATCGCCCGGGATCTTTCCGACATGGAGGGCAATCCTCTGGAAGAACCCCGCAATCCCCAAATGCTGTTTACCATGCAGCTGCCCAAACAGGTGCCTGCCCATTCGCTGATCCGCCGCAGCGTGGATCTGTCCGCCAAATAAGGAGTGTCCGTTATGGGTAAGTTTTTTGCGGTGGAGCAAGTAATTGCGCCCATCTTTCTGGCCATTTTTCTGGGCGTTCTTGCCCGGAAAAAGCAGATGCTGACCCAGGAGGAAAACCGGGGGTTGCAGCAATTTGTGATGAAATTCGGCTTGCCCTGCGTGATCTTTAATTCCTGTCTGACCGCCGAGATCGGCGCAGAGTCTTTGACCTCTATGGGTTTGGTCATCCCCTTTATGCTGCTTTCCATGCTGTGGGCGTTTTGGGCAAGAAAGAGGCTGTCCCCTATTACAACCTGCCCCAGCTGTTCTGTGCCCAAGAAACCGGTATGTTGGGCATCCCACTGTTTATGATCCTGTTTGGCGTGAATCAGGCCTACCGTATGGGTGTTTTGGATTTGGCACAGGCAGTAGCCGCCTATCCTACCATCGCCATTTTATCCGCCGGCACCGACAAAAACCCCTCTGTCCGTTCTATTATCAAAGCCGTACTTACTTCTCCGTTCCTGATCATGGCAGTTTTGGGCTTCACCCTGAATCTTTCGGGCATCGGCCCGTGGATGGACCGTGTGGGCGTTGGCCCTTTGGTCACCGAAAGCACATCGTTTCTGGCTCAGCCCATCAGCGCCATGATGATCTTCAGCGTGGGCTACAATTTCTCCTTGGCGAAGGGCAGCAGAGCCGCCATCCTCAAGCTTTCCGCCCTGCACTTTGTGGTCTTCGCCATTTTCGGCGTTTTGGTGCAGCTGATCCTGCTGCTGATCCCCAATGTGGATCCGCTGACCCGCTGGGCGCTGCTGCTGTACTGCGCGCTGCCTGCCTCCTGTCTGGCACCCTCGCTGGGCCGCAATGAGGATGATTTCGCTGTAGCTTCCGGCGTCTGCTCCATTCTGACCCTGGTCAGCCTTGCTGTGTTCTGCGTGATTGCCGTCATCGTTTCCTAACCAGCAGCACCCCCAAGGGCGGCCTCGCATAGGGATTTATACGCTCCAGAGCGGATCTTTTTCCCCAATACCGCAACAAAATGCCGCGGCAGGCGTCAGCCTTGCCGTGGCGTTTTATCTTGTCTTGAGAAAAAATCTCTCGCTTTGGAGTGCTTCGCAGTTTTGAACAGAAGATTTTTCTTCACAGTAGTCACCGGGGGCTGTGGAAATACTGGATGTATTCCAAGGACAGCGGGGGCTGCTGTGGAGGAATAGATTCATTCAAAACCCTATAAAGCCCCATGTGAGGCCGCCCAATGGGGTTCTTCTGTCATTTTTTGAGAACGCTCTCGCAATTTGAGATATGTACATTTTCTCTTCCATGGTATATAGTTCTCTTAGAAGCTTCTAATCTGATTTGTAGGAGGAATCCATATGACAAACCAAATCTTTTCTCAAAACCTGCGGCAGTTACGGACAGCAAAGAAAATGACCCAAGAGCAGCTGGCCGATATTCTGGGCGTCAGCGTCCAAAGCGTTTCCCGTTGGGAATGCGGAAACACTCTGCCTGATGTCATGCTGCTTCCCCAGATCGCCCGGCTTTACGGTGTAACGGTGGATGACCTGTACCGGGAAGAAACCCGGGGATATGCCAACTATGCCCAGCGGCTGCTGGCAGTTTTTGAGTCATCCGGGCGTTGCGAAGACTTTCTGGCGGCAGAGCAGGAATTTTCACGGATGGCACCGACCGATCTGACTGCCGATGACCTGCGCAGCTGGGGCGTTCTGTATCACTACATGACAAAGCAATGCGCCACCAAAGCAATCCAAAAACTGGAAGAGGCAATGTCCTATCCGGAAGCGCCGGAGCAAGTCTACACTTCTGCCGCTCAGCAGAAAATGCTCCTGCTGAACGAGCTGGGAAAGGGACAGGAAGAAGTAACGAAATATGACCAGGCACTAAAAAAACAGCCCGAGGACCCAAAAATGTGGCTGCTGTGCGCTGCCGCCCACGAATTCGTTCAGGATTACGCACAGGCGCTGGGCGTTGTGCGTGAAGGCATCTCCCGTTTTCCGGAAAAGGCTTCTCTTTATGTGCACGCAGGTGATATCTGCCGAACTCTGGGGCTATACGACGAGGCCTTCGCGTACTGGCGGCAAGCGCTGGCGCTGGATGACACCTTTCTGGACGCTATGTATTCCACGGCTTTCTGTCAGGAGGAACTTGGCAACTACCGGGAAGCTTACATCGTTTGGTCAGACCTTGTAAAGGAACTGGATCGCCGCGGATTGGTCATCGAACGGGACTTCCCTGCCGGCCAGGCCCAAAAATGCAAGGCGCGCCTGGAATGATCGCTACAAAGTTTAAGGGCCCGGGGGTAATTCCCCGGGCCCTTTCACCATTAGAAAATCAACATTGCGATGACCGCCACAATGCCCAGCACAAAGGCACACATGGGACCAAAGCAGCCCATGGGCCGACGGTAGGGTCTGTGACCCCACGAGCCCATGCGGTGCATCGGCGGAGGAGGCGGTCTGTGACCAAAACCACCCATATGCGGGGGCGGGGGTCTGTGTCCCATAGGGGGACGATGATGCCCACCTCCAAAACCACCCGGACCACCGGGACCTCCTCTGTGTCCGCCGCCGGGGCCACCGAATCCACCTCCGCGACCACCGGGGCCGCCACCACCAGGACCTGGCATATTCATTCCTCCTTCATGTTTTTCATTCATAGTATCATACTTTCCGAAAAAAATAAACAACAATTTATGAACACGCTGCCATTTATCATCCCGCAATTTTCCCCTTGCTTTTTGCAGGTATATCATGTATAATACCATCCGTATCCGGGTGTCGCCCAGCTGGTAGGGCGCCTGCTTTGGGAGCTGGAACACCAAACCGGTTCGACTTCCCGAAATGTTGCATACTCCCCTTTAACTTCGCAATTACCCCCGATTACTTCCGTTGAAAGTTGGGTAAAACTGTGGCAGAATTTCCTTGACCACATATTTGACCACTTCGCGATTTTTTCTTTAACTTCATATCCGGGTGTGGCCCAGTTGGTAGGGCGCCTGGTTTGGGACCAGGATGCCGCGAGTTCGAGTCTCGCCACTCGGACCAAAAGTCCAGATACCGCCATATGGTGTCTGGGCTTTTTCTCATTTCTGCATAAATAAAAATTTTTCAGAAAAGTTTTATTTAGTTGCTGCATTATGTGCAACTCATATTCCGTTTCTCCATGCTGGTAGAAGGGTATTTCGCCCTTACTAATGAATCAAGGAGAACAGTATGCTCTATAACAAATCATGGATTGCACCGTTGATCCCACGCAAAGACTATTGAGCTAACAAGTGGGTCCAATGGAAACACAATATGGTAGGCATATTTCATTGTCCCACTTGCATTGCGCTAGATGGTTGCTACTTTTTATTTGTCAATGCGCCGCCCTGTCCACACCATGAAAAATGTCACTGTGAACTAATCGCAATCGACTTCTCGGTGGTAGAAAGAAATGCCACAGCCCACAGCAAGTTCTCAAAATTCGACCCCTATCTTTTCAACACAAACGGAATGTACTGGCACGGCAAAGAAAAGCTTTTTGCAGAATGGGGATATTCAGCAGAGGACGCACATTGGCTGCAATCCGAGATGGAACGACAGGCCAGAGAAAAATATGTATCCGGCAATTACCAATTGGGCAATCTTAATCTCTTTGGTCCGCGAATCAACATAAGGATTGAAATTCCAAGAAAAGATGGTTGGGGTACCGTATCATTCATCAGTGGTTGGATGGTCAAGCCTAACGGTAAGTTAGAACTCACTACGCCATATGGAGGAAAATAAAATGAAAGAAATGGATTGTGTTGAAGTAATTACCGAAAAGGAAAAATACGCAAAAGACGGCATTCACCAAGGTATGCAAGGCTGGATTTGCCAATCCGATTGTATTGATGGCTACTGGCTAGTCAATTTTCCTCAATACGGTATTGAGGATGACATCGCTACCATTGCTGTTAAAGAAACCGATTTAAAGCAGATTGCGGCTGTTGACGCAAGCATAAATACCAGAATTCACTCTCAATTTACAGCATGACTATCAATAGGCGGTGAAGACTTCTTCGCCGCCTATTCTTTGTTTATAGTAAAACAAATTTCATTCAAATCTTTTGTTAGTCACACACTAACGTTTTCAGTAATTTTTCCGCTTCCCTATACAGCACCGGAGAAGTCTGTGGATAGGTAAGATTTTCAGGCAGTTCATCAAACAGCCCAATCTCCTGTATTTCGCTCTCCGGGAGTTCCCCGACGGAATGCACCACCGCAAGGAACACCATACCGTTGGAGCAACGGAACGGATTGAATCCCCAGTAATCACAGACAGGATATTCTAGTGCAAAGAGCTATATTTTGCTGTTGTATTTGCAATTATAGTATCCGGAATTTTAACCCTTGCCGCCGACGCTTCACCGGGGGAGCAGCTGAAAAATCAGGATTCGTTCCCGTGGATCCGCGGAAAAGAGGTCGTCACATTCGATCTCATCGTAAAACTCCAGTTCATCCACGGTCATCAGACAGGATATATATTCGTCCGATGGATAATAGAAAAACAACAGCAATTCCCTTGGATTTTCATAAAAAGATTCCAAAATTCTTGCCATCACTTTACGCAAAATTTCTACGGAAAACGGATTGAAAAAGTAACACCGGTTAACCGTATCCGGCACTTCATACACTTCCGCTCTTGTCAGTACAAACTCTGCTTTTGACACGGCAGTTGTTTGATTTTTCAGCGCGTCGGCATAAATTCGCGGGTCATATTCAATGCCGATTGCCCTTGTTTTTGTCTGACGGGACAGGAAAAAATCAACACGGCCCTTTCCGCAACCATAGTCCAAAACCACATCGCCCGGACCGATCAGGCCGCTGTTGGCTAACCGTTCCAAAACACAATATGGCGTGGGCTCGTAGGGGTATCTGTACGCATCGGAAATCAAATCATCCCGGCCGGTGGTTTTGATCCGCAGGCACTGATCCCACGCCTTTTCCATATCCATTGTCCCGCACCTCCACAAAGGCAAATATGCGCATTTCCCCCGCAAATCACCCTAAACCGGCGCAGGCCAGTTTCAGGTTTTTCGTTACAGGGAAATTGCATACTCTTCATCAATCAAAATGTATTCGCAGCCGAATGTCCTGCAAAGTTCCAAATTTCGTTCATTTTCCGCAATCAGCTTCTGCGCTGATAGATCGGAATCGTCCAGTCGGGTTTCAATGATGCCGGCATAGTCCCGGATGTCCGCGAAGTGGGATTCGATATACCGCCGGGACATCACAAGGCACACATAGCGAATCTCTTTCCGGTAATCTTTTCCAAATTCCTTTTCCCAATCAAAGGGAATATAGCAGCCTTCCACTATGAGGTTCTGCCCATTTTCAATGGCGGTCTTTACCATTTCCCGGACGATGGGCCAGAGATAGCCGGTCAGCCGGTCATCATCCATGGGTGTCAGCGCCGTCTGGCCGCTTCGGATCAAACCCATCTTCAGATGATCAACCGACAAATAGGGATAGTGGTATTTCTCCAGCAGCCGCTGGGCAAGAAGGGTTTTTCCCGTATGGGACGCGCCTCCGATTAAGAAGATCATATATGCCGCTCCTTACAGTTTTTTCGTAAAGCAAATGATCCGGTTTGCTTCCGTGAAGCCCACATTCTGATGAAATTGGAGACTCTGCAAATTGGTAAGTTCGCAATCGCTGGCAAATTCACCGCAGCCCTGATCCTTTGCCCAGCTTTCGCAGGCAGCTAAAAGCGCCCGGGCGATTCCCCGATTGCGGTATCCATCTGCCACATAGATGCCTTCCAGGTAGCCAACCGGAGAGGATTCCGTTCCCTCTACATAGTCATGCCGCAGTTGGCACTGGGCAAAACCAATGGCAGTCGCCCCGTCATGAGCAAGGAAAAATGCCGCATCCGGTTTGGACATCACCGATGCCATATCCGCCTGTATCTTCTCCGCCCCATTATCCGGCCACAGCCTGCAGGCCAGCGCGGCAACTATGGATAAATCCTTTTCTTCCGCTTTTCGTATCATGTACCTTGTTCCTCCCTGTCTGCTCGCTGTCACCCATGGGCCATTAGGGTTTTTGCAATATCTTTAAGCCATTCTCCGCAAGCTCTCCTGTAGCCCGGTAATGACACTTTTCCCAAAAGCGCTCCGCCGGGCCGTAGGCGCAAACATAGTATTTCTCACAGGCCATGGCTTCCTCCGCGTATTGCGCCAACTGCCTGCCCAGGCCGTCGCCACGCATGGACGGGATCACGCCGATTTCCAAAATCGTTCCATAGCCCGGCTTGTTGGAAAACGGAAAATCAACGGTGTCGATTCCCCAAAGCACAAAGCCGACTGCGCTGCCGGCAAATGCGATACGACCGGAAATGGTGTTCTTTTGGCAAAGATCAAACAGCAATTCAATAAACGCGTCCAATTCTTCCTGAGGTGTTTGCGCGTCCTCCCCTTCCAGATAGTATTCGGTCAGCAGGCTGTGAAACAGATCATAGCGGTCTTGGGTAATGGGCAGAAATATCATATCATTCACTCCTCAATCCTCATTTTGCGAATTTATCGCGGTTTCGCAAAAGCACCATAGTACACACAGCGATGCACCCTGCCCCGGTACTGGATTTCGTCGGTGTGATCCAGTTTCCCCATACCGCTTTTGATCATCACGCGAATACTGGCCACGTTGGTCTCAAAGGCACCGGTCACCACTTCCCGGAAGCCCCGGTCAAACAGCCACCCGATCACGGCAGTTAGCGCCTCCGACGCGTAACCCCGGTTATGGAATTGGGGTAAAATGGCATAGCCTATCTCAATTTTCGTATCCGCCCGATCCGTTTCATTCATCATGCCAATGAGTCGGTCATCGCGGTACACACCCATCACGATGGGCTGTTCCTCTTCCGACAAGGTTTTCAGTCGCCGCGCCAGGGTCATCGCAGCCTCCCGATCCGCAAAATCCGGCACCATATAGGTCTGCTTCACCACATCATCGGTCAGCAGCTCCACCAAAGCAGGCAGCGCGTTTTCCGTAATGGGCTTCAGTTCCAATCGTTTTGTCTGAATATACATATCGTTTCCCATTTATCCTTTCATTTCCTCTTGAATCCGCCGCAGCAGCAGCGGCACGGCGTACCAACTGGTTTCATAGCGCAAATACATCAAAGCATTTTCATCCCACAACTGCCGCAGCCGGGGCTCGAATTCCTCATCCCCATGCCACAGCTGCACCAGGATCCGCAGCCCATCCACCAGCTCGATAGCATAGCCAATATCCGCCCCTGTCACCGGCTCACCGCCCAGCGCTTCACAGGCCCGGGAGAATGCCTCCGGATTGGCATCAAACAGCTGGGCATAAGGGTCTTTCTCATTCTCCTGCAAATTTCCATGGAAATAGTGGCCATGGCTTACCAGATTGACCCATCGACCCGTGATGTAGCGATCAGCCCTGCTGTCGCAGAGCCAATCCAAAATGGTCATGACTTCGTTGAAGGAATTGCCGTCCATCCAGGTTTCGCCATGGAGCCGCTGCATATCGCCTGTCTGCCGGTGGATGCGGTAGGGCTCCGACAAAAAGGTAATGTAGAAGTAGGTTTCATCATGCCGCAGGCGGCAGCGGCGGATCAGTTCCTGCTGATCGTAGGTCAGAAACAGCTTTTTGGCCTGGGACGCCTGGATTTTGTAATTATCGACACGCGCTTTCATCCTATTCTCTCCTTTTTATTCCATTGTATCATAGCTTTTCCTTCGGGGAAAGTCCTTTTTTCCGGTTTTGACAACCGGTCAATCCTGTAGTATACTATACAAAAATGAAGCGGCGCTCTCGCGCAACATTTTCTGGAAAGGAAGCTGTGCCATGTCTGCCAAGGAACCTGTCATCCAATATATGAAAAACCGCCAATGGGTCATGGACCAAAAAGCCGAACGCAAGCGCTATCTCTACCGGATGGCCCAGGAAGGAAAGAAAGACCCGGATATTGCCAGCAAAATCGGCAGTATGCTGATTTACAACCAGCTCATTGAGCAATCCCTGTCGGATATCGTCACCATGAGCATCCACTATATGAAAGCTGCCCTTTGGCCGGTGTCTGTCAGCCTGGATATCGACCTGGAAAAAGCCACCTTTGGCAAAATGATCGAATATTTCAGGCAATATGCCACCATAGAGCCCAATCGGGAATTGCTTCTGTCTCACCTGACCAAGTTTAATCTCAAGCGCAACATCGTTGTCCATGAGCTGTTTGATATCCGGGACCTGGCAAAGCTGGCCACCGAGCTAAACCAATATTTCGCCCTGGCGGACGATATTTTGAAACTGCTGCGGGAATATGACGATCAGGTCTGTGAAAACTTCTGTCATCTCGAGCGCAGCAGAAAGTTTGACGAAACGCTCAAATAAGGCATTCACAAAAGGAAGGGGCTGTCGCAATACGCGGCAGCCCCTTTTGCTTCTTATACGCCCCGATACCACCGCAAAAAATCTGCCGTATTATCCGGGTTTACATAATCTCCTCCATGTTCTACCAGGTCCAGCATCCGCTTATCATCTTCCGTAGGATTCTGATTTTTCCGCAGCATTTTCAGCAGCATGGAGATCATAAACTTGTTGATTCCCTTCAGCTTGCTGTGATCCATGCCGCCCTGCAGGGTAAACACAGGGAAGGTTTCCGCCAATCCATTGGCTTTTCGGACCTCCGGAAGCAACGTGCCGGTATCGCAAAGACCCACGGCGCAAATGCTTCGCACATCAAACCGCTGGACAGCCTGGCTGTAACCTTTTACCTTAGAGGCAAACAGCCAGCCCATGTACAAAACAGGTGTTTTCCTGGGCAGCTTTTTCTTTGCGTCAGACAATTCCAGTACCGGCAGGCCGGTCTGTTCACCTAAAATCCGGGCATATCGGGCTGTAAAGCCCGTGTTGGATGTGTAGACGATTGCTTTCATCGCGCTTCTCCCTTCAAATCAGTATGCCGTTGCAATGGTCAATTTCGTGCTGAATAATCTGAGCCGTCCAACCCGCAAAGGTTTTGATCCGGGTCTGCAGCAGCGCATTTTGATACTGCACCTTGATTTTTTCATAACGCCTGGTTTTTCGCGGACCGCCCAGCAGCGACAGACAGCTTTCCTCCGTTTCATATTCCCCGGCGGCTTTCACGATTTGCGGATTCAACATCAGCATATATTCGTCCCCGTCGGCAAAGGCAATGATCCGCTTGCAAACACCGATCATATTGGCCGCCATACCCACACAGGTTTCCTTGTGAAAGGCCAGGGTGTCCAGCAAGTCCTGTGCCGCAGCCAGATCCTCTTTGGTTGCAGGCTCCGATTTCTTTGCCAGAAAAATGGGGTCGTGCATCAATTCTTTAACCATACACCATCCGGATCCTTTCCAGAATTTCCACATCCGCCGGACAGAAATCAAACTGTTCCATTTGTGCCGGTGTGATCCAGCGAATGTCATTGTGCTCCAGTTTTTGGGGCGTTCCTCCGGCGATGTTTGCCCGGAACAGGGTCAGTCGCACGGTAATATCCGGGTATTCATGGATAACCTCCATAAACACCTCTCCCACCTGCAACGCGACCGCCAGTTCTTCCCGGCACTCCCGGATCAACGCCTGGGGCTTACTCTCTCCCGGCTCCACCTTGCCGCCCACAAACTCCCAGAGTAGTCCCCGGGCTTTATGGGCAGGCCGCTGGCAGATTAAAAACCGATCGCCATCAAAAATCAGCGCCGCCACTACATCCGTTATTTTCTTCATTCTGTGCCCTCTTTTTTTTGCGCGATCACGAACCAGGTGGTGCCGTGGCTGCCATCATCCAGCAAACTGTCGGCACACCGCAGCACACGGAAACCGGCTTGCTCCAGCAAGGCGCAGATTGCTGCCGGGTCGTGAACCGTTTCCCTGATGTTTTCTTCAAAAGCCAATGTCCCATCCTCATACACCCGGATCTTCAAATTTACCTGATTGATTTCCGGACGGGTCATCTGAAACCAAACCCGTGTGCGTGGGTCAAAATCCATTTCAAAGGGTTCACTGGTGGATACCTCACGCTCGTTGAGAATGTCAAAAACAAAATGGCCGCCCGGATTGGTGTAGGCATACACATTTTCAAATATTTTGCCAATATCCGCCAAATCTTCAATATGATTTAATGCGTCACCGGTGCAGGTTACCAGATCAAAGTGCCGTGCAGGCCGATAGGTGATCATATCCGCCACATCAAAGGGAATTTCCGGATTCTCCCCCCGGGCAATCTCGATCATGCCGGCAGAAAAATCCATGCCGGCGGCTGTAACACCGGCATCCTGCAGAATACGGCATAAAATACCGGTGCCGCAACCCAGATCCATGGCATTTTTCGGCTTCAGCCCATTGATCCCCAGCCAGTTAAGCAGCTGCTGTCCGAAAATTTCCGGGTAGTAATTCCATCCGAATTCGTTGTAAACCTTGCAAAATACATCGCTGTACATACCCATCCCCCTTTTTTCAGTTTATCACAGTTTTTCCAAATACGCAAGCGGCCGGCTTTCTTTACAAGTGGGTATGGGAATGATCTTCCGGCAAAGCATGGTCATGGCTGTGAACCGATTCATTGGTTCCGTGGGTATGGGTGTGGACATGGGTGTGGGAATGTTCATGGCTATGGGTAAGCTGCCCATGGCTGTGTTCGTGGTCGTGGATATGGATATGCGCATGGGTATGCTGCAAAGAAACGGTATCCTTCACCAGCAATATCGTCGCCGCCACCATGATGGCAAGACCGATATAAAACTGCAGCCCGGGCCGCTCCGAAAGCAGGACCACGCCGAAGATCACACCCATAAACGGGGCGATGGAATAATAGGCGCTGGTTTTGGCCGCGCCCAGATCCTTCTGCGCCCGGATATAGAAATAGATGCTCAAACCGTAGGACACAAATCCCAACCCCAGCACTGCCAGAATCCATACAAGCTTCGGCAATTCTTCCCCGATGCACAGGGCGATGATCAGGCTGCCCAGACCGGAAAAAATGCCCTTGATGGTGGTAATCCGCACGGAGGACTTGTTGCTGAGCATACGGGTGCAGTTATTCTCCAGGCCCCAGCAGCAGGCCGCCGCCAGAATCAGGGCAGAACCGGAATGGAACTGAAAACTTTCCAGCCCCTCAAAGCTCAGGGCGATACTGGCCAGCGTTACCAGTACAACGGCCAAAGTCAATCGCCGGGAAAGGGCCTCTTTGAACAGGAAAAACGCCATCAGGGAAGTGGCCACGATCTCAAAATTATTCAGCAGCGAGGCATTGGCAGAATTGGTCCGCGCAAGCCCCAGCATCAACAGAATCGGCGCGGCAATATCCAGCACAATCATACCAATGGTATAGGGCAGTTCCCGGCGGGTCAGCGGTTCCCCCTTTTTTCGCTCTCCGCTGAAAACGCCGTACAAAAACAACCCCACGCCGGCGCCTAAATACAGAAACGCAGCCATCATGGCAGGGCTTGCCACCGTCAGCAGCAGTTTGCTTAAAGGAATATTAACGGCATACAGCACCGCCGCAAAAATCGCAAAAAATGTTGCGGTATTCTTCGTATTCATATTGTTTTCCGAACCTTTCGTCCCATAATTTCATATCCCCCCTGGGGGGTTATAAAAAGCATATCACAAAACTTCCCGATTGTCATCTTTTTTTGCTGATCCATGCGCGTTTCGCTATGAAACATTTTGCGTCTATCATGGAAGAAAAATGCGGTTTCCCGGACAATTCCAATTGACAGCCATCTTCACAAGGTGTATAATGAAAGGTAGTGTGGGGAGGAACCGACTGGTCGATCCCACATAATACAAGTGGATTCACACCGGTTTTGCTGCCGGTGTTGGAGGTATAGAAAAATGGCATATAATTTTGACCAAGTCATCAATCGCTGGAATTCCAGCTGTGAAAAATACGATATGATCACCGAAAAGGGCTATCCTCAGGATATGATTCCTTTGTGGGTGGCGGATATGGACTTCTCCGTTCCTGATTGCGTGAAGGATGCCATGCGCCAGGTTGTGGATCGTGGTATTTTTGGCTACAGCCATTGCCAGGACCGCTATTTCAAGGCCGTGGAAAGCTGGTTCTCCCGGCGCTACGGCTGGCAGATCCAGGGTTCCTGGATCATTCACACCCCCGGCGTAGTCACTGCCCTGTCCGCCGCTGTGCGGGTTGTCACCCAGCCCGGTGACGCGGTGCTGATCCAGCCTCCCGTGTATCACCAGTTCTTCAATGTGATCAACCGCAACGGCCGCCGTGTGGTGGAAAATGAGCTGAAGTACGAAAACGGCGCCTACACCATGGATTTTGAAGACATGGAGCGCAAGATCCGGGCAAACGGCATTAAGCTGTTTATCCTCTGCAGCCCCCACAATCCTACCTGCCGCGTATGGACCAGGGAAGAACTGCAGAAGGTGGGCGCCATCTGCAGGCAGTACGGTGTTACCGTGATGGCAGACGAAATCTACTGTGATTTCTTCTCCCCGGGCTTCATGCACACCCCCTTTGCCATCGCCTGTCCGGATATGACAGAAAATTTGATTGTCAACACTTCCCCCAGTAAGAGTTTCAACACCGCCGGCCTGCAGATTTCCAACATCATCGTTCCCGGCGACGAACTGCGCGCCCGGTTCCAGACCGAGATCGGTAAGGTCGGCTACAACAACTGCAATTACATGGGCCTCATCGCCTGCCAGGCTGCCTACGAAGGCGGCGAAGACTGGCTGGATGCCTGCAAGGCCTATATTTGGGAGAATGCCCAATATGTAATGGGCTTCATCAAAGAAAAACTTCCCGGTATCCATGTGATTGAGCCCCAGGGCACTTACCTTATGTGGCTGGATTGCAGCGGTCTGGGTCTGACACCCCAGGAGCTGGAAGAGCTGTTGCTGGCTAAGGCCCACATCTGGCCTGATATCGGCACCAAGTTTGGCGAAAAGACCGGTTTGTTCATCCGTCTTGCTTTGGCCTGCCCCCGCAGCGTGCTGGAAGATGCCATGATCCGTTTGGAAAAGGCCGTCCGGGAATTCCGGAAAGCAGAAGCTGTCGTATTGTAATTCACAGGTATTTGCCTGTAAAATTTTGGAGGAAAAAACATTATGAAGAAAATCCTTTCACTCGTATTGGTGCTGGCCATGATTATGTCCTGCACTATCTTCGCATCCGCTGCTGTGATCGGCGGCGATGGCTCCGAGGGTAACCCCTGGATCCTCGACACCGTCCCCTGTGAGATTGAAGGCACTTTCGAAGCCAAGCATTTTGACTTTGAAGGCGTTGCCAACCACTTCTATGATGTGACCATGACCGAATCCGGCACGATTACTCTGGATTCCTGGTCCGGCTGCAGTGTCGCTTTTATGGTCAATGGCGAGTGGGGCTACTTTGATCCCCTCACGGTTGTTGCCGGCGATGTGGTCACCGTGAATGCCTTTGGCTACGCGGAAGGCAGCTACAGCATTTCCCTCGGCTTTACCGCCGGCAGCTCCAGCGAGGGCGGCGAAGGCGGCGAAGGCGGCGATGTAGAGCAGGAAATCTACGAAGGCGGCGAATTGGCGCTGGGTGAAAACACTCTGGGCGTCAATGCCGGCGAAAACTACAGCCCCAACTACACCTTCATCCCCGAGGAAGATGGCTATCTGACTCTGGATATGCTGACCCTGGCCGTTACCGGCCGTGACGGCATCGTCACCGAGTTCACCCCCGACGAAATTGTCGAATTGGTGGAAGGCTATTACTTTGGCCTGCTTGTGGACGGTTTCGACTACTATGAGCCCATTCCCGTGACCGCCGGCACCGAGTACGTCATCTCCCTGTACCAGAGCAGAATGCACTCCGTGAACGGTTGCTCCTGTGAAGCTACCGTTTACCTGTCCATGGGTGAATCCGAGCCCGAGCCCATCTACGAGGGCGAATTCGATGTTGAAACCACCGATACTTACTGCTACAACGAGCTGTGCAGCTTCGTCGCTCCTGTCACCGGCACCTACGAATTCTTCATTCCCGCCGGCCTGGGCATTCTGACCGAAGAGGCTTATCTGAACTGGGGCAGCCCCATCATTGACTACTACGAAAACGAAGGCGGCTACACCTTCACCCTCGATATGCAGGAAGGCGATGTGTTCTCCTTCTACACCGGCTCCATCATCATGAGCACCTGGACCATCAGCTACGTCGTTTATGAAGGCGGCGAAGGCGGTGAAGGCGGCGAAGGCAGCGAAGGTACCATCCCCGACGGCGCTGTGGACCTGACCATCGGCAACAACAACATTAATGGTGCCAATATCGACTTTATCTTCACCGCTCCCAGCGCCGGCAATCTGGTTCTGAACCTGGGCGTCTCCATCATGGGCAATGTAAGTGCTGAAGTCACTGTCAACTTTGGCAACGCCCAGACTCTGAACACCATGGGTCAGATTTCTTTGGATCTGGCTGCAGGCGATGTTGTTCTGGTTTCTTTCACTGCTTCCGGTTATGCCACCATGACCGCTGAGTGGGACGGCGAAGGCGGCGAAGGCGGCGGCGAAGAGCCCGGCCCCGAGCCCGGCTACGATCCCGACGGCACCGAAGCATACCCCTACATCATTGAGGAACTGCCCTATGAAGGCACCCAGCCGGAAACCGACGACCTGTTCTACCAGTGGACTGCCACCGCTGACGGCATCCTGTATCTGTACACCGAAGGTTTGTGCAGCATGGTCGGCAGCAGCATCAGCGGCTGGGAAGCCATTGACGGCGGCAAGTACATCGCCGTTGCCGCAGGCGACGTGATCATCCTCAATATTTGGAACGCTACCAGCTTCACTGTTACATTTGACGCCGGCGGCGAAGCTCCCGAACCCGAGCCCGAATATATGCTGGGCGATGCCAACGGTGACGACCAGATCAACTACCTGGATGCTATGCTGATCGCTCAGTTCTATGTTGGCGATATCACCGAGGACGAGCTGAACTTTGCTGCTTGCGATGTCAACAGCGACGGCTCCGTCAACTACCTGGATGCCATGCTGATCGCCCAGTACTACGTTGGCGATATCGAATCCTTCGAGTAAGCGCAGAAACGAAGAAAATCGAAAGCATTTGTTCAGGCCAAAATTAACTGAATAACCGAATGTGCCGGAGTGATCACTCCGGCACAATTTTTTGCCATCCTTGACAGCACCTGAAAAAAATGGTACGATATGGGTGAGTTAACTGCTGGTTTTCCAGTAAATATTGGGAGGTTACACCATGAAACTGTGGCAAAAAATTAGCAGCTTGCTGCTGGCGGTATGTCTGCTTCTGACCGTATTGCCCCTGCAGGCACAAGCCGCACAGTTGCCCGAAACCGCGCAACCCGTCGAATCCCGGGATCTCCGCAAGCCCACCGGTACCGTCCTGCCCGCAGAGCGCACCTCCGCTCCTTTGCACGACGAACGGTACACCTCTTATATGCCCTTCGATGAAGCTGCCGCCGCACTGCGGGAGGGCTTGAAGCAGCACTCGCCTTCCATTGATGTCTACTTTAAGTGCAGCACCTCCTATGCATATCCCGATTGTGTATACGACCTTGTGGATGCGGCGCTTGCGCATACCGGTGTGTCAAACGAAGGCGACTATTTGCTGTGGAATGAGCGTGGCTGGAACTGTTCCCCTGAGTACTACACCTCCGGCAATATGGCCTACTATACCTTTACATTTACATTCGAATACTATTCCACCGCTGAGCAGGAAGTTCAGGTCAACGCCGCTATCGACCAGCTGCTGGATGAATTGGACCTGTATTCCGCCACGGATTATGAAAAGGTTCGGGGCTGCTACGATTGGATCTGCCAAAATGTAACCTATGATCACGATCACGGCGATTCTTATCTTCTGAAACACTCCACCTACGCTGCTATTATCGACAGACACGCGGTGTGTCAGGGTATCGCGACCCTGATGTACCGGCTGGTACTGGCGTTGGGCGTGGATTGCCGTTTGATCGCCGGCACCGGCAACGGTGGTGCCCACGGCTGGAATATCGTGCGGCTCAATGGTGCTTATTACAATTTGGATGCCACCTGGGATCTGGGTAATACGCCCATGTATCAGTGGTTCCTGCTTTCTCAAGATGATTTCCCGGATCACTATCGTAACGACGAGTATACCACCAGCGCTTTTATGGCAGAGTATCCCATGGCCACTTCCTCTTACGTGGTAGGCGATGCCCTTTCCGGCGAATGTGGCTATAATGTCACCTGGATGCTTTCCAGCGACGGTACACTGACCATCTCCGGCACCGGCGATATGACGGATTACACTTCGTACTCCGATGTGCCCTGGTGTGATTACACAAGCGACATTCGCCACGTGATCGTAGAGAACCGTGTTACCAGTATTGGCGACTATGCGTTCTATTACTGCGACAATATGACCGAACTGACTATTGCCGGCAGCGTTACCAGCATCGGCTATGGCGCGTTCTTCTACTGCATCAGTCTGGAGACCCTGACCATTCCGGACACCATCACCAGCATTGGTGATTACGCTTTCCAAAAATGTCATGGTTTGACCGATTTGACCATCGGCAGCGGTGTCAGCAACTTGGGCGTGGGAGCATTCAGTAAGTGCGAAAATCTGACCACGGTAACCTTCAAAAGCGGTGTCACCCACATTGGCAGCGACGCATTCTGGGACAGCAGCAGCATCCGCCAGATCTACTTCCAGGGTAACGCGCCTCAAATCGCCAGCGATGCCTTCCAGGGTGTAACTGCCACCGTATATTATCCTGCCGGCAATTCCACCTGGACTTCCAGCGTAATGAAAGATTACTACGGAGATTTGACCTGGGTTCCCTACGGACAGGTAGATGACGGCAGCCTGGATTCCGGCACCTGCGGCTGGAATCTTACATGGACTTTCTCTGCTGACGGTACGCTGACCATCTCCGGCACCGGCGATATGACGGACTTTGGAGAGTATGGTATGCCCTGGTATGATTATGTGGAAGATATCCGGCGGGTGGAAATTGAGGATGGCGTCACCAGCATCGGCGACTATGCCTTCGATGGATGCTACAACATGACGGAACTGGAAATCCCGGACAGTGTTACCAGCATCGGCCAGTGGGCATTCTTCTACTGCATCGGTTTGGACTCCCTGACCATTCCGGATTCCATCACCTACCTTGGCGATTACGCTTTCCAGAAGTGTCATGGTTTGACCTCTGTGACCATCTGGTGTGAGCTGCAATACTTTGGTGAGGGCGCATTCAGCTGGTGCGAAAGTCTGGCCACCGTTACCGTAGAGAGCGGCGTCGCCCACATTGGAGACTCTGCCTTCTGGGGCAGTAATATCAGCGATATTTATTTCCAGGGTGACGCGCCTGTAATCGGCGAAGACGCTTTCAAGGAAGTATATCCCACTGCATATTATCCTGCAGGCAATTCCACCTGGACTTCCGGTGTGCGGCAGAATTACGGCGGAATCATCCTTTGGATTCCCTATGAACCGGAAGCATTTGAAACCGGCGATGCCAACGGCGACGGCACCATCAACTATCTGGATGCCATGCTGGTTGCCCAGTTCTATGTGGGCGACATTGAGGAAGATGCTTTGAATGTGGCTGCAGCGGATGTCAATGGCGACGGCAGCGTCAACTACCTGGATGCCATGCTGATCGCCCAATACTATGTGGGCGACATCGACTCCTTCGACTAAACCACCAATCTGTATATCAAGCATGGGCAGGATCCTTCCTGCCCATGCTTTCCTTCACTTGACAGAAACCGACGCAAGCGATACAATAATCCTGCCAATCATCCGGGCCACAACCCAGCAGGAGGTAATTATGAGGAAAACGCCCACTACGGTGAACCGGGACACCGTTCCTTCTATCTTCCATCCCTTTCTGGAGGGTGCCAACCTTTTTGACAGCAGCTGCTCTGCCAATGCCCGGGTGTATTTTATCGACAAAGGCCCGGGGTATTATTTGAAAACCGCCCCCAAAGGAAATCTGCAAAAGGAAGCAGCCATGACCCGGTTTTTCCACGAAAAGAGATTGGGCGCGGAGGTTCTGGCCTACGAAAGCCTGGAACAGGACTGGATGCTTTCGGTGCAGGTTCCCGGTGAAGATTGCCTGGACAGCCTGTATTTGTCCGACCCGGTGCGACTGTGCGACACCACGGCCCAGCTTCTGCGGCAGCTTCACAGCTTGGACTTTTCCGGTTGCCCTGTTCATCGAACCTCCGATTACCTGACCACCGCCCGGCAAAACTATGAATCCGGTCATTATGACACTTCCCTCTTCCCCGATAACTGGGGCTATTCATCCGCAGAGGAAGCCTGGCAGGAGGTGGCGCGAAACGGCTCGTTTTTGGCATCCGACACCCTGCTCCACGGTGATTACTGCCTGCCCAACATCATTCTCCGGGATTGGCGTTTCTCCGGCTTCATCGACCTGGACGCCGGCGGCATCGGCGACCGGCACATCGACCTGTTTTGGGGTATGTGGTCACTGCAATTTAATCTCAAAACCGACCGCTACCGGGATCGGTTCCTGGATGTCTACGGCAGGGAGCTGGTGAACGAAGATGTATTCCGCACAGTAGCCGCCTGCGAGGTATTTGGATAAAAACGCAAAACCAGGTGTCCGCGGATACCTGGTTTTTTACCGGTTAACAGGGATCAGAATGACGGTCATTCCGATGGCGCTCCCCATCATCATAACCATTCTTTCTTCTGTAGTTTCGGATTAGGTTGATCACGATGATCAGCAACACGATAGCGATAACAGCAACGGTCACAATGGAAAAACCGGAAACGCCCCGGCCAAACACGGCTTCCGCCTCCTCCACAACGATCACGCAGGGGATGCCGGTCTGCTCCGTAAACTGACTCAACGCCTGGTTTACGGTTTCTTCTGTCATAGGAAGGCCGGATCGGTTGATCAGACGGGAGTTGGTATCCACGCGGGATTCCTGACAATCATAATTGCTTTCCAGATTCAGGGCTTTGATTCTTTGTCCTATACCTTTCACAACCCGGGCCAGATCGGTATCCAGCGAGTAGGTGTAATCCGTGTCGGAAATGTAGCTTTCCATAGCCTGACCCAGATCCGTATTATTGTCGCCCAGCATATCCCGGATCTCCGGAGCAAGGTGGTCCCCCACCCAGGCAATATACGCGTAATCATAGCGGTCTTCCCCCGCCAGAAACACAATCAGCACATTATCTTCATAGGCTGTATCGGAAAATGCCTGCGCATATTGGGTATCGGCATATTGCTGGAGTTTCGATTCATCATAACGAACACTGCCGCCATCGGCAATCTCCGTCACAGCGCCGGCAATAAAACCGACCAGCACCACCGCCATAATCACCACCGCAAACACGGATCCCAAAACACCATGCAGGCAACCACCGCCGTAATAACGGGGACCGAACCACCAACCACCCATAGGGCGATGGGGACGGGGTCTATGGTGCATTCCGCCACCATGTCCTAAGAAGCCGCCTCCACCGAAACCGCCTCCTCCAAAACCGCGGCCACCGCCGCCGCTGCGTCCGCCACCTCCGGGTCCTGGCATACACATTACCTCCTGTAAGATTTTTTGAAAATTATACCATAATTCATTTGCAAATTCAACCGATCAAACTTGGGTAATCCCGCTGTTTTCCCAATTAATGTAAATTTTTCTTGAATTTTTTAATAATATGCGTTATAATGCGTCTGACTATGCATGCTTATCGCAAATTTCTCTATAGGAGCCGTGGATATGAAGGAAATCACCATCAACTGTGCCGGGCTGACGCAACCTGCGGAGCTGTACGCACTTTTGTCAAAAAACCTGGAATTCTCCAATCCTTGTGATCAAAGTCTTGACGCACTGTATGAAAGTTTGGTCGCACTCAGCCAAGAAACCCATGTAACTATTTTTGGCCTGGATGGTTTGGAATTTGGCGAAGAATTCCGCAGCACGCTGCTGGACGCGGAATCTGACAATTTCTGGTTGAATATTTCCATCGCGTAATGATTGCCCCGGTCTTTCGGCCGGGGCTTGACCTTTGGTCCCAACAGGCGTATAATAAACACAGAAATGAAAGAAAGAAGTGTGACACCTTGCAAACCAAGCACACCCTAACGGAAGGCTCCATTTGGAAAGCCATGGTGCTTTTCGCGTTGCCCGTATTTCTGGGCCAGATTTTTCAGCAATTTTATAACGCCTTTGACTCCTGGTGCGTAGGCCGCTTCATCGGCGATAATGCCCTGGCGGCGGTCAGCTCCTCCGGCAGCCTGATTTTTATGATGGTCAGTTTCTTCAACGGTCTGGCTATGGGTGCCGGCGTGGTGATAGCCCGGCATTTCGGCGCCAAAAACTATGATGCGGTCACCAAAACGATCCATACCGCCGTGGCCTTCGGCCTTTGTACCGGCACGGCGCTGACCATCGTGGGCGTCACCTTTACGCCCACCATTCTGCGGTGGATGGGTACCCCCGCGGAGGTACTGCCGGAGTCCATCACCTATTTCCGGTACTATTTCTGCGGTGCCATTTTCACCGTAATGTACAACATCTTTGTTGGCATCCACCACGCCATCGGTGACAGCCGCCATCCGCTGTACTATCTGATATTCTCCACCTTTGTGAATATCGGCCTGGACCTGCTGTTCGTCGCGGTGCTTGGATTTGGCGTAGGCTCTGCAGCCATCGCCACCACCATCTCTCAGGGCGTCAGCGCCGCTTTGTGCTGTATTCATTTGATTCGGCTGGACGCGCCCTACCGGCTGCAGTTGCGCCGGGTGCGCTTCCACGGGCAAAGTCTGAAGGACATCGTACGTTTCGGCCTTCCGTCGGCAGTGCAGAATTCCGTTATCGCCCTGGCCAATGTGTTTGTGCAGAGCAACATCAACAGCTTCGGAAAATTTGCCATGGCCGGCTGCGGCGCCTACTCCAAGCTGGAAGGCTTTGCTTTCCTGCCGGTAACCTGCTTCAGCCAGGCGCTGAGCACCTTCACCGGGCAGAATCTGGGTGCCAGGCAGCATGACCGGGTGAAAAAAGGTGTGGGCTTCGGCATTGTCTGCTCCATCGTGATGGCAGAGGTGGTGGGCATTCTGTCCTACATTTTCGCCCCGCAGCTCATTGGTTTCTTCGCCGAATCTCAGGAATCCATCGACTTCGGCACCCGGCATATGCGCACCATCTGCCTGTTCTACGCCCTGCTGGCATTCTCCCATTGTATCGCCGGCATTATGCGGGGCGCAGGCAAAGCCACCGTTCCCATGTTCACCATGCTTTCCTGCTGGTGTGTCATCCGTGTCAGCTATATCACCATCGCGGTGCGGTTTGTCGACGAACTGACCACCGTATCCTGGGCTTATCCCATTACCTGGACATTGAGTTCCATCGTCTTCCTGATTTACTTCCTGAAGGCCGACTGGATTCACAATTTTGACCGGATGGAAGCAAAACAGCAAACCCTATAATGTAACTCCCTCCCCATCGGGGCGGGAGTTTTTGGTAAGGTAAATGGTTGTTTATGCGATTGGCGGCGCAGCCGTAATCGCTTCTCCCGGGGAGAAGGGATGCGCCTGCGGTGCAGTAAACAACCATTTATTTTGTCAGCAGCCAAATCCAATAAATCAGCCCGTATACTACTCCGGCGGCGGTGCCGTAGGCCAGCACCGGCCCGGCGATGGTGAACATCTTCGCCCCGACGCCCAATATGAAGCCCTCCGTCTTAAATTCCACCGCCGGGGCGGTAATGGAATTGGCAAAACCGGTGATGGGAACCAGCGTTCCCGCGCCGGCATATTTCGCGATATCATCGTAAAGGCTCAGCCCTGTCAGCAGGGCTGAAAGCGCCACCAGACTCATGGACGCGGCCGTGGACGCATCCTGCTTTTCCATTCCCAGCGCCATGTAGCCATGGATAGCCAGTTGCCCCAGCACACAGATCAGGCCGCCAATCCAAAACGCGTTGAAGCAATCCTTCACAATGGGCGATTTCGGCGCTAACTGAGCCGCCAGTTTTTGATATTCTTTATCGGTCATACGCATCCCTCCGCGATTAGGATTACCGAATGACACAAAAAAATACAAGCCCCGGCATCCAAATGGATACCGGGGCATATTGTTGTTTAGCAGCCGTCGGAGAGCATAATCTCCAGAATGGTGCGGTCGGTCTGGCGCATACCTTCCCGGGCCAAACGGCCCACATTCACCACTGTGGCGTCGGCGCCCTTGGTAACAATACCGTCACCGCCGTAGAACTGCTGGTTTTCCAGGTACATATTGTAGCCCAGAATGCCGGCATCCACCGCCGCGGCGATCTTAGCGGCGCAGGAGGGCTTGGCACCGTCGCAAATGGTACCGGAGAGGATTGCTACCGCATTGACCACAGTATGGGCCACCGCCTCTTTGCGGCCGCCGTGAAGATAGGCAATACCGGCGGCAGCGCCGCAGCCGGCGCTGATGGCACCGCAATACGCGGACAACCGGCCAATGCCTGTCTTCTGATGGACGGTGATCAGATCGCTGACCGCAACGGCCTTAAACAGCTGATCCTCGCTGGCGCCAAAGGCTTCCGCATACACCGCAACTGGCACACTGGCAGTGATGCCCTGATTGCCACTGCCGGAAAGAATGATAACGGGCATCTCGCAGCCGCTCATACGGGCATCGGAACCGGCAGCAGCCCAAGCGGCAGCCTTACGGTTGTTGGCAGTTCCCTGCTGGCTGAGGATAACGGAGCCAATATTGGCACCCCAATCACCCCGCAGGCCCTCTTTGGCAATGGCCAGATTGTACTCCAGCTGACGGCCAATGGTACCGCGCACATCCTCGGGATCCAGTACATCCGCAAATTCCACGATCCGCTCAATGGTCAGGCAAGTCTTATCTGTCAGATTATCTTCCGAAGACTCCTCCACCGGAAGCTCCAGCAAAAGCTCCTCGTTACGGCTGATATGCACGATATTGGTGTGATGGTTGACAATCCGAACCCGGGCACGATCCTCGCCTGCAAATAGGGTCAAGTCAATATCAAACACCAAATTGGAGGGCGCCGGGTCGATCTTGACCTCGGTGTGAGCCATGTACTCCCGCAACTGCTGCTGTTTCTCCGGGGAAACCTGAGAAATGACTTCCAGCTGCTTATCGGCGTCACCGGCCACCACACCCGCGCAAACCGCGGTGGCAATACCCCGCAGGCCGCCGGTGTTGGGTACCACAACACTTTTCACGTTCTTAATGATGTTGCCGCTGACCAAAACCGCGATTCGATCCGGCAGTGCGCCCAGAATCTGCCGGGCTCTGGCACCGGCATAGGCCAACGCAATCGGTTCGGTGCAACCCATGGCAGGCCGCAGCTCCTCTTCCAAAATCGCGATAAACTGCTTATACAGCGCATCTCCTCGTACCATAATATATGCCCCTTTCCGTTTCTTTGAAATTCATTATACCATATCCATAGAAAAAAGCAAGAAATTATCTTTTTGATGATTTTTCTTCCTGTTTTTCCGGTTATTTACCATGATATTCCTCGAAATCCTAGGTAAAATAGTTCCGAAAGTCCGTTTTTTGGAGGATTGTTATGAAAAAGCTGGTGAAAATTTTCACAATTTTGGTTATTATCTTCCTTCTCGACGGCTGTAGCCCCCCTATTTCTCAAAATTCCGTAGCATCCAGTATTGTTTCGGGCATTACCTTCACCTGCGAAAGCTGCGATACCCTGACCCGGCGGGTGTACACCTCCCCGGAAAAACTCCGGTTTATTCTGCTCTGCCTGCGAAAACTGGGGCCGGATTTCCCTCCCGGCGTGGATGTAGATGCCATTGCCGGAAAAACGTTGCACATCGTTCTGGATTGCGCCGACGGCAGCCGGGTTACCTACCGGATCAAAAACAATCAGTATATCCGCAAAAACGGCGGTTCATGGCGAAAAATCAATACGGAAAGTGTCACCGGATTCTTCCAACTAATCATGGAAATTCCCGGCGATGCAGATGAAGACCTGTTCTGGGATCCGCTTCGAAACAAGCCCGGACGGAGTGCGTACTTCCCCGCCCCAGACATCCAGCCAGGTTCTCAAAAATCAATGACAAAAAAATCTAAATTTTTTTAAAAAAAGACTTGACTTTTTCGAAAGGCTGAGATATAATGGCGAAGCTGTCTGCGAGAAATGCTGCTATAGCTCAGCCGGTAGAGCGCATCCTTGGTAAGGATGAGGTCGCCAGTTCAAATCTGGCTAGCAGCTCCAAAAAGAAAGCTCATCCGAAAGGATGGGCTTTTCTTTTTGTAATTGAATTGTTTGGATGAACTGGCGACCTCATCCCATGCCCGAAGGGCAGATTTAATCTTTAGGTCGTAAGGCTTCCATGAAATCAGCGATTTCATGGAAACCGGGTGGCCAGTTCAAATCTGGCTAGCAGCTCCATAAAAGAACCGAAGCCATTTGGTTTCGGTTCTTTTGTTTGTAATGAGACCAGATTTGAAAACCTGGATGCAACAGTCCGGGGGACAGTTGCTGGCTGGGCAGGTACCCAGCCACACCTAAATTTTTGCACATTCCCGCGCAAAAATGCAAACACATCTGGCTACCAGCTCCAAATAGGGAATTGTTTGCATTTCATAGAAACAACGCCGCAAGATTATTATGTGTTGCCGCGATTTCTATACGGAATGTCATTTGCGATGCCGCGGTACAAAGATAGGCAGACCCATTCTCCGTCAGCGTCAGCCGGCGGCTCAAGTCCAGAGCGGCGTGGTGCACGGTTTCGCCAATCGGTTGCGTGGAGAGGACAGTATGCAGTTTCTCCCTCTCTGATTCTGTGAATACCAAGTCATCGCTCCGATCATAGAGGATTGCTTTGCCAATGCCGTTCAGCATCACCTGCTCACACTGGTTCAGCGTGTCTGTTGGCAGGCGACTCCAAAGATGTTCAAGCATAGCATCCTCATAACTTGCCATAATCTGATTCTCAATCCATAGGATATTTAGGTAAAAAAGGCAGTTATCGAGCCCCTGGATGCCCTCTGGCACAGGAATTGGGATTGGGTAGAACAAATCATCAGGAGCCTTATGCGCCAGGTGCATTGAGTCGTACGTTCCCATGTATTGTCGCAAACATTGTGCCGCATCCCAACGGCATTCTGTTTGCCACTGGGGAGCAGTACCATTCACCAGCTCCAGCATTGATTTTGCCTTGCTGAGTTTGCTTTCCAGTATTTCCTGCCCCAGCCGCAACGCTTCTTCCACATTGGGATGGGCATAAATTCCGCCCACCTGGTCTATTGTGTACTCAATGGACTCCATCAGTTCTTGCGCCAACTCCACCGGCACGGAGGAATTTTCTCCCATGTGATGATGCTTATGATAGCTTTTCACCTGCTTGGCCATCAGAATATACATTTGGCTCATGAGCCGTTGCTGCTCTTCCGGGGATAGCGGATTGATTGGCAAATTGCTCACCAAAACTCCTCCTCGTCCGCATATTTGTCATCAAAGTCATTTCGCGCCCAGCGGCACAACTGCTCCAAGGAAATGGTAGTCAGCACATCTGTAGAGCCGTGGGCCTGTCCGTTGAATACCTTTTCCATGAATTCGATCAGGTCATCGTCAGAAAACAGATCCCGGGACTCATTTTTGAAGTAGTAGAATGCATCCTGCAGATCGCCCAGGGTTGCCGCATAGTTGTAAGGGTCTACATAGGGGGATTTACAGAAGGCGCGGATCAATTTCGGCAATATGCCGCCCCCAAATTCCACCCGTCCGGTGGATCGCAGTGCTTCTCCCCGGAGTTCCACCAGTTCCGTGATATCCGCTTCCGTCAAGGTCAAGCCGTAATGCCGATTGAGGTCCTCGCAGCAACGGATCTCCTCCTTTGCCGCAGAGATTTGCATTTGCCGGATTTGAAGTTCGTTCATAGTGATCCCCTCCTTTACAAGCACTATTTTATCGCAAAGAAAGATAAGAACAAGTCTTGAAAAATTCCCTCTTTTCTGCTATAATAGAGCCACAAAGGAAGAGGACTGCCCGGAGAATTCTCCGGGTTTTATTTTTATTTTTTCAAAATTATCTATTGACTTTACACCAAACTATAATGATATAGTCGCGGTGGAAGGAGGTTGCAGATAT
>JAZOBI010000031.1:0-10207 GCA_045595885.1 Faecousia sp.
CACGCTTACAAGAGCCACATCCTCACCAAGAAGACCACCAAGCGTACCCGTCATCTTCGCACTACTGCTTACGCCGACCAGACCAATGTCGACGCAATCAAGAAGATGATTCCCTACAAGTAAGTCTGAAGGAGGATATAAGAAATGGCAAGAGTTAAAGGCGCGATGATGACGCGCAAGAGAAGAAATGCTACCCTGAAGCTGGCTAAGGGCTACTGGGGTGCCAAGTCCAAGCACTTTAAGATGGCCAAGCAGCAGGTCATGAAGTCCGGCAACTATGCTTTCGCTGGCCGTAAGCAGAAGAAGCGTGACTTCCGTCGCCTGTGGATCACCCGTATCAGCGCTGCTGTCGCTCCCTACGGTCTGAACTACTCCAAGTTCATGAACGGTCTGAAGAAGGCCGGTATCGAGCTGAACCGCAAGAGCCTGTCCGAAATGGCTATCCACGATGCCGCCGCTTTCGCTGCCATCGTTGAGAAGGCCAAGGCTGCTCTGTAATTTATAGTTACACAAAATAAGACCACCCGATCCGGGTGGTCTTTTTGTTTGCTACATTTGCTCCGATAAATTGTTGTTTACAATTCCAAAGCCCTCTCCTTGAGGAGAGGGTGGTCCGAAGGACCGGGTGTGGTGTAGCCGCGACAGCGGCGTAAAATATGAGGATAACGGCTGCTTTGCAGCCTACACCTCATCAGTCACCTTCGGTGACAGCTTCCCCTCAAGGGGAAGCCTTGGCTACGCCAAACAACAATTTATCTTACGAAACGGCGTCGAACTGAGCCTGGTAGAGCTGATAATAGAAGCCTTTTTTGTCCATCAGCTCCCGGTGGGTGCCTTGCTCCACCACTTTGCCCTGATCCAGAACCAGAATATGGTCCGCGGACTGGATGGTACTGAGCCGGTGGGCGATGACAAAGCAGGTTTTCCCCTTCATCAGCTCCCGCATGGCAGCCTGAATATGCTGCTCAGTGCGGGTGTCCACATTGGAAGTGGCTTCGTCCAAAATCAGCATATGGGCGTCCAGCAGCATGGCCCGGGCAATGGTCAGCAGCTGCTTCTGACCCTTCGAGATAGAGGTGCCGTTGTCGGAAAGGACTGTGTTGTACCCTTGGGGCAGACGGGAAATGTAGCCGTGGATATGGGCGGCCTTGGCTGCCGCCACCACTTCTTCCATGGTGGCGCCGGGTTTTCCGTAGGCGATGTTGTCAAAGATGGTACCGTGGAACAGCCATGTGTCCTGCAGCACCATGGTATATGCCCGTCGCAGAGAATCCCGGGTCACGGCGCGGATATCCTGGCCATCCACATACACCGCACCGCCATCCACATCGTAAAAACGCATCAAAAGATTGATGATGGTGGTTTTGCCGGCACCGGTGGGGCCGACAATGGCGGTCAGGCTGCCGGGTTTGGCGTGCAGGTCCAGCGACTCAATGATGGGCGTGCCGGGAACATAGGAAAAGTCCACTTTTTTCAGTTCCACATCGCCCGATACATCTGTCAGCACGGCGGCGTCGGGGACGTCTTCCGCTTCCGGTTTCGCGTCGATCAGCGTAAAGACACGCTCTGCCGCGGCGAAGGCGCTCTGCAGCTCGGCGATGATATTGGCAACCTCGTTGATAGGACCGGAGAATTTCCGGGAATACTGCACAAAGCTGCTCAAATCGCCTAAACCGATACGACCCCGCATGAACAAAATGGAGCCGAATACGCATACCAGCGCCAGAGAGATATTGTTGATACAGTTTACCGACGGGCCGGTAACGGTGCCGTTGGCCTCCGCTACGGTATAGGCTTCCACGGCGGCGTTGTTCTTTTCGTCAAAGGCAGCCAATGTGGCATCTTCCCGGCCGTAAGCCCGGACGGTTTTCTGTCCCGACAGCATTTCCTCCACGAAGCCGTTCAGCTGACCCAACCGGGCGCTGCGGCGGCGGAACAGAGGCCGAACCCGTTTGGTCAGCCACCGGGTGAAGAAAATGGTAATGGGGATGGTGAATGCGAAAATCAGCACCAGCTGGGGCGCGATGGTCAGCATCATCACAAAGCTGACGATGACCGTAACGGTACTTTGCAGAATCTGCAGCAGATCGGTGGACAGAGATTGGTTCACGGTGTCCACATCGTAGGTGATGGTGGAGATAATGTCGCCGGTTTGATAGCGGTCGAAATATCCAACCGGCAATCGGGTCAGATTTTCAAATACATCGTGGCGCATCTGCTTGCTGATCCGCCGGGAAAGCCTGATCATCACCACATTCAGCAGGAATGTCAAAATGGCGGAGCAGACATAGAAAATTGCCATCAAAATCACGCAGCGGAAAACCGTATCGAAATCCACCCGACCTACGGAGCTTAAAACGGTTCCGTCTTCCAAAATTTGTTCCACATGGATGGCATTGATGGCTTCGCCGGAAAGCTTGGGGCCGTACAGCGACAAGAGGCTTGCCGACAGGGACAGCACCAGCGCCAACACCAAAAGTCCCCGGTTCTTGCCCAAATATTTCCACAGCCGCTTCAGCAGCGCGCCGCGGTTAATGGAGGTGCCTTCGAAACGGCGCTTGTCGCCGCTGACTTCGGCGCGGGTCAGACGGCCGCCGCCGATGAGATTGGGATTACCGGCCATTTATCCCACCTCCCGATTCTCGCCCATCTGGATATTGGCCAGGAAGGCGTATTCTTCGCAGGTTTCCATCAGTTGTTGGTGGTTACCCATGCCCAAAACCGCGCCGTCCTGCAGAACCAGGATCAAATCCGCATGGCGCAGGCTGCTGATCCGCTGGGCCACCAGAACAGTTGTGGTATTGCGGTAATGATCCCGCAGCGCCTGGCGCAGACGGGCGTCGGTGCGATAGTCCAGAGCAGAGGAGGCGTCATCGAGAATGAGGATTTCCGGCTGGGCCGCCAGGGCTCTGGCAATCAGAAGCCGCTGCTTTTGACCGCCGGACAGATTGTTGCCCCGCACATGAACTTCCGCGTCCATGCCGCCGGCCTTGGTTTCAATGAATTCCGCCTGGGCGTACCGGGCGGCATCCGCAAGGCGGTCATCCGGAATATCCCGGAAGAAGCGGATATTGTTGGCGATGGATCCTTCCATGACGAAATCGTTTTGGAAAACCACACCGAATTTCTCCCGAAGTTCGCTGTAGGGAAAGGTGCGTATATCCCGGCCATCCAGGAAAATCTGTCCTTCATCCGGATCGTACAGCCGCATCAGCAGATTCAGGATGGTGGATTTACCCGAACCTGTTGGGCCCAGAATACCCAAAGTTTGTCCTCGTTCCAGACGGAAACTCAGGTTTTCCGCATTTTTGCCGATGCCGGTGTAGGAGAAACTGACATTCCGGAATTCGATATGGGAAGGCTGTCTTTCCGGTTCTGTTTCCGGCAGGACGGCCATATCCTCCGGCAGCGCCAATACATCCGCCACCCGCTTGGCGCTGGCCTCACCCTTGCTCCACATGACGAAAATCCGGGTGATGCCCAGCATGGCATTGAGGATCATAATAAAGAATTGCAGGAAGGCTACGATGACGCCGCCTTCAATTTTGCCGCTGTTGACCCGGAAGGCGCCAATGAGCACCACCAGCGTCAGACCCAAATTCAGCACCAGACTGGCGGTGGGGTTGGTGATGGCGGAAATGGTGCCGGCCTTTTGATCCACGGCGGTCAGCTCCGCGTTGACGGTGTTGAAGCGGCGTTTTTCGTACTGGGTTTTACTCAGCGCCTTGATGACCCGGATGCCGGTGATGTTTTCCTGCACCGTGCGCACCACACTGTCCAGCACGGTTTGCTGCTTTGTGTAAAGCGGCAAACTCTTTTTCGTGACAAAATAGGTAACCAGTGCTATAATAGGCAACAGAGCCACCAGCACCAGCGCCAATACCGGGTCCATTCTCAGCATCATTACCACGCCGCCCAACAGCAAAATAGGCGCCCGGATGCCCATACGCTGCAGACGGGCCAGCATCTGGTTGATGTTGTAGGTGTCGCTGGTGAGTCGGGATTCGGCGGAAGGCACCGTCAGCGTGTCCATCTGCCGGGCGGAAAGATGCTCCAGCTTGTTGTACAGATCATGGCGTACCGCCCGGGTGATCTTTCCGGAGCTGATGGCGCTCATGCGGTTGGCAACGATATTGAATACCAGACAAGCGGCAGCGCACAGCAACATACCGCCGCCGTAGAGATAGATGCTGCGGCTGTCGCCGGCAGGCACTTTCTCATCGATCATGGTTTCCATCAGATCGGGAATCATCAATTCCGCCACAGCGCCCAGGGTCTTGATGACCATCGTCAGGATCATATACCCCCAGTATGGGCGCAGATACTGTTTTAACCGTCCCATAAATTTTCCTTTCTGTTTTTTGTGTATATACATATATTTTATCGTTTTTTGAAGGAAAAGTAAAGCGCGGGAGTGGAATAAACGAAAATTTGAAAAGCAGGTGAAAACAATGCAACTGACCCATATGGCCACCAGACCGGGGCGGCTATCCTCCTTTCTCAAGGACGAACTGAAAATGTCCACAGGACTGGTTAATAAGCTGAAATGGGGCGATGCCATCCGGGTCAATGATGTGCCGCGGCATACGGATTTTTCGGTTTGTCCCGGCGATGTGATCACCGTGAGGCTGGATGAAGAAACACCGGAATATCCGGCGGAAGCAGGGGAACTGTCGGTGTTGTACGAGGATGAGCATATTCTGGCAGTGGATAAGCCTGCCGGTATACTGATTCATCCTTCCCGTTCCAAAAACAGCGGCACATTGGCCAATTTTGTGGCGGGATACTACGAAAAAACCGGCCAGAAAAGCGCCTTCCACCCTGTGACCCGTCTGGATCGGGATACCTTCGGTGTGGTGCTGCTGGCGAAAAATGCCCACATTCACGCTCTGCTGCAGGGGGCGGAAGTGGAGAAAATCTATCACGCTCTGGTGCTTTTTGGCCCGGAGGAGGACAAGGGAACCATTGACGCCCCCATTGCCCGCCGGCCGCTGCCCAGCCTGCTGCGGTTCGTTTCTCCCCAGGGCAAGCCCTCCGTTACGGAGTTTTCGGTGCTTCGCCGGGGCGGGCAAACCAGCCTGCTGGCGCTGCGCCCCATTACCGGCCGAACCCACCAGCTGCGGCTGCATTGTGCCTATTGCGGATTTCCCATACTGGGAGATCCCCAGTACGGCAACGAAGAAAGCCGGGCACTGTCTGAAACAATGGGCTATTCCTATCAGCGGCTGTGCGCCAAGGAAATTGCCTTTGTTCATCCCATTACGGGGGAATCTCTGCGGATTTGCTCCAATTTGGAGCCGTAAAAATCAGCCCGATGGCATGGACCATCGGGCTTGTGTGTTTCAGAAGATGCGCTGATCCAGTTTACGGATCTTCAGGGCAAAGAACAATGCTGTGCCCAGAGTCAGCAGTACCGCCGCCTCGCCGATGGCTACATACAGGGCGTTGAGCCAGAAACCGCCGCCGATATACACGGTCAGCTCCCATCCCACCAGAAACGCGTTGGTTAGGGCAGGCAGGAACAGACCCAAAACGGGAAGATTTTTGATGGCGATCTTTCTGGTCAACCACATTCCGAAGGTGGCCAGTAATGTGGCCAGGCTGCCCACCAAAAAATCCAGGGGCAGAGCAGCGCCGGAGGTCAGGTTGAATACCAGACAGCCGATGGTCAGTCCCGGAATGGCCGCCGGCGTGAAGAAGGATAAAATACACAGAGCTTCGCTGGCACGGAATTGGATAGCCATGGTAGCGGAGCTGGGGAAAATTATATTTTGCATATGGGTCAGCACCGTGTAAAGGGCGGCAATGATAGCGGCATGGACGATCAATCGGGTGTTTCGACGCATAATCAGCACCTCAAACAGAAAAATGGGCGCAGAACGCACCCATCCCAATAAAAAATGAGCGCATAGCGCCCACCCTCAAAAAGTCCTAGTTTTGTTTACCGACAGGATGGTTACGAACTGTCCTATGAAATTTGGCCTTATTCTACAGGATTCCGGGGAAATTGTCAACCCCTTTTCCCTTGACGGATGGGAAGAAGTGTGCTAGAATAGCCCAAGTTGCCGCAGGTCCATCAATAATCAAATATGCCGCTGTGGCCGCGTTGTCCCGCGCTGCCGGTGGCAGGGGGAGCGGGACAAAAGCGAGTGCCGCGGTCAAAATTTCGTGAGCGAAAAGCGAACAGGAAATTTTGGGAACCGCAAACGGAGGAACAGGCAGACACAAATGGCTGCCGGGCACGGTAACAGGACGGCGGCATCTGGGCTGCAGGTCCATCAATAATCAAATATGCCGCTGTGGTGGAACAGGCAGACACAAGGGACTTAAAATCCCTCGGAGTAAAATCCGTACCGGTTCGATCCCGGTCAGCGGCACCAAATAGGAGAGGAAGGCACAGGCCTTCCTCTTTTATTTCTGTAAAACCAGGTCGGACTCGAACAAATCAAATGCTGCGCTTTCATTTTTTCTTCCGAAATTTGTGCACAATGCGAATAAAGGCATAAAATCATAGAAAAGAGTGTATAATTTCGCATAAAAATATGGGAAAATAATACTTATTTTACAATTTTCTCTTGATTATTTCCGGCGCTTGTGGTAGAATGGACAAGGCTGTGGGCATACCACGGCGCGTTTGTTATGCTATTTTTTCTCCTGACGGAGTTTTTACATACCTTTCAGAAAGGAGGTAGACCCATCGTGCATAAGAAGATCTTTCGGATCGTTTCTTTGGTTCTGGCGCTTATGCTGCTTGTCAGCTTGATTCCCACTTCTGCCAGTGCGGTCAACGTGGCCAACGATTCGGAAGCAGAACGCATCACAACACAAATTAAGAAATTGTACAGACAGACACTGTATGGTTCCGGCAAGTATTCCCTGCATGGTTACTGCGGTACCATGGTAAACTGGCATTTGTATCTGATGGGCATTACCGCCAGCGTCAACGGATTGGACGGCAACACCCAATATGATTTTTATAATAAGCAGGAGTACACCTCCGGCGGCTACCGTGTGCGGGCCTATTCCGCGGCAAATTACACCCTGGAGGCGGCGCTGAACGCGGTTACATACAATGGCACCCGGGATGTTTACAATATCGTGGTAGGCTTTGACCGCACCAATACCTCTGCCGGTCGCCGGTATGGTCATGCTTTGGTGATCCACGCGATTTTGGATGGTCAGGTCTATTTCAGCGAAAGTTTCTCCGGAACATTCAATGGCAAGTACTACTATGAGGGTACGCCCATTGTCTGCTCCATTGCGGATTTTGCCCGTGGCTATGATTCCTGGACCGTGTTTGAGGGCATTATTTACTTTGGTCTGAAGACCTACACGGAGAGCTGTACCTATTATCCTTCCTATCTGTACGCTTCCGTTCTGCAGGACACCACCATTTATTCCGTTCCCTGCACCCCGAATGTGGACGATCGTTCCCAAGCCCAGCGTGTGCTGAAAGCCGGCGAGCGGATCGCCGTTTCCGGTCTGTACTGCAATACCGAAGGCCAGTACTGGTATCAGGTGGAGGATTGCGAGTTGGGCTTTATCCCCGCGGATTCCACGCAGGTGCTCTCGCTGCGCTACGATGATATCTCCATCTCCGCTGTAGGCGCGCCTACAGTGCTTCGCACCGGCAAATCCTTTGACATCAAGGGCAAACTGAAGTCCGGCTTTAATGAGATCACCTCCGTTCGCGCCCAGATCTTTTCTTATGGCGAGGACGGTATGCAGCACGTGATGAGTTCCAGCATTGCCGTCAACGGAAACAATTTCTCCCTGTCCGGTTCCCGGCTGTCTAACCAGCTTGCCTTCCGTCATCTGGAAGAAGGCAGCTACCGCTATGAACTGGCGGCGGTGGTAGGCAACCATTATTACGAGGATGGCTGTCTGCAAACCGAATGGAAAACAGTAAAGCTGTGGACATCCGATTTCCGGGTAAATACCGGTACCGCGGGAAGTTGCTGTGTCACATTTGACGCCAACGGCGGCACCACCGACTTGAACGCAGTGGACGTAGCCATCGGCGATGGTCTGGAAGCCCTTCCCGAGCCTGTCCGCGAGGGCTATGTGTTTGACGGCTGGTATACCGAGGATGGTCAGCTTGTGACCGAAGGCTACACAGTCGATGGCGCGGTTACGCTGTACGCAAAGTGGACCAACGCCACGGATATGGATGGCTGGTATACGGAAAACGGCGTCTGGTATTACTATGAGGACGGCCGCGCCCTGACCGGTTTCCTGGAGATTGACGGCATTGTCTATCACCTGAACGAGGGTGGCTATCTGGATACAGGTCTGCTGGAAGAAAATGGAAAGATCTACTATTTCCATATCAACGGCGCCATGCACTATGGCTGGCTGGAGCTGGAGGGTGACAACTATTACATGAAGGAAGATGGGTCGGCGGCTACCGGCTGGTTCGAGGTCGACGGCGTTCTCCACAAGTTCAGCGACAAAGGTGTGCTGGAAAGCAAAACAGGTTATACTGGTTTCGATGAAATACCGCTGGAATATAATTCCAGCGGTACTTTTTTGCGCTTCCGACGCAAAATTCATAATTTAGTTGTTTTTTGTTTTCAATTCCGTTATCCGCTGTTCAAATCCGGTGGTTATGATCATTTAGGAAAGGTGGCAGGGGCCACACACTGTCCCTTTCCATGATTGCGAATCCTCTTTTCTACCTCTCTTCTTTCCAAACCCCTTCGCAAGGGATCCCCACTGCTTGCAGTGGGGATTTCCTTTTTATGTATCGGCATACCGGCAGCCAAATGCGCATATAATCCAGAAAACCATTGGGAGGGGATCGATTGAAAAAGGATTTCTGGAAAAATTACGGTTTTTTACTGGCGATGCTGCTGTCAGTGATGGCCGGCTGCCTGCTGGGAGCGTTTTGGCCCGGCGCCACTGCGCTGAAGCCCTTGGGTACGGTGTTCATCAACCTGATGTTCTGCATCGTGGTGCCCCTGGTGTTTGCCTCCATTTCCGGCGCGGTGGCCAATATGGGAAGCCGCAGGAAGGCAGGAAGAATCGTTTCGGTGACGGTGGTCACATTTTTAGCCACCGGCGCCCTGGCGGCGATGATCATGTTCGGTGTGGTCTGGATCTTCCCGCCGGTATTGGCGCCCTGGACTCAGCTGCCGGATGGAGAAGTTGGGCAGTACGCATCCCTGGCAGAACTGCTGGTCAATTTCTTTACAACGGATGATTTCGTGGGCTTACTCAGCCGCAAGGCCATGCTGCCGCTGATCGTTTTTTCTGTTTTGTTTGGTTTTGGGGTAAACCTAAGCGGCGGCCGGGATTCCGGCATGGGGAAATGGCTGGAAGAGCTGTCCGCGGTGATGATGAAGCTGGTGAAGATCGTTTCCTACTATGCGCCGGTGGCATTCTTCGGTTTTTTCGCGGACTTGGTGGCCACTTACGGGCCGCAGATCACCGCCGATTACGGCCGGGCAATGCTTAGCTATTATCCGCTGTGTTTCCTCTATCTGTTGCTGGCTTTTCCCGCATTTGCCCTGTTGGGAGGAGGCCGGCAGGGTGTACGGCAAATGCTGCGGCATTTATTCCGGCCGGCGGTGGTATCTCTGGGCACTTGTTCATCCATTGCCACCCTTCCCACCAATATGGAAGCCGCAGAGGAAAGTGGCATTTCCAAAGAAGTGGCGGATATTGTGCTGCCCTTGGGCGCCACCATGCACATGGACGGTTCCAGCATGGCCTGCGTACTGAAAATCGCCTTTTTGTACGGCGTATTTGGCAAAGAATGGACCCTTGCCATGCTGGTGCCGGTGGTATTGGTGTCGGTGCTGTCAGCGGTGGGAACCTCCGGCGTCCCCGGCGGCGGATACATCGGGGAATATATGGTCTGCGCCATGTTCTTCCCGGAGCAAATGGCCATGGCCTTTCCCATTCTGGTGATCATTGGGAATTTGGTGGATCCGCCGGCAACGATGATCAACGCCGCCGGAGATTATGCCATCAGCTTTCTGGTGGAACGGTTTGTTTCCGGCAAGGATTGGCTGAAGAAGAAATCGCGGCAGTAATTGGATATACTTGGCTCCCACGGCGTTATGCCCTGGGAGCCTTTCTGCCGTAAATTGTTGTTTACACTACGATGGTGCCGTAGGGCGGGGGCTTGCTCCCGCCCTACAATATCGCCATAGGGTGTATGTGTAAACAACCATTTTCCTTTCCAAAACATTTCATGAATTTT
>JAZOBI010000032.1:0-2197 GCA_045595885.1 Faecousia sp.
TTGTGTGCGCCTTGCCGGCGGCAAGGCGGATACCTGGTTCCTGCGTCAGCATCCCAAGACTTTGAGCCTGCCCTTCCGCCCCGATCTGGGCCGCCCCGGCCGCGACAATGTGATCGACGGCTATATCAACGGCAACGAAGAAGATGTCTGCGCCGAGGGAATCTGGCAGAACTACTTCACCACCAGACCCGAACCTCTGACCGCGGAGGAAAAACGGGCATGGCTGGATTCCCGGGACGCGGTGGCGCTGGGCAGCGACGCCTTCTTCCCCTTTGCCGACTCCGTTAAGCGGGGCGTGGCTTCCGGCGTCAAGTATATCGCCGAGCCCGGCGGCTCCATCCGGGACGATCTGGTCATCGAAGAGTGCGACAAGCACGGCATGGTCATGGCCTTCACCGGCATGCGCTTGTTCCATCACTAATTGGGATAGAGAGATATAAGATATAAGATACAAGATATTGTATCCTATACATTGGAGGAAATATGTCTATCGACAGCGTTGTGAAACAGAAAAGTATGGATTACGCAAAACGCATAGTCCAACTATACAAGTATCTGGGAAAAGAGCATCACGAATATGTAATGTCAAAACAAGTCCTTCGAAGGGGAACAAGTATTGGTGCCAATATAGCGGAGGCGATTTCGGAAGCAGCCGGAAAGATTTTGTAGCAAAGCTCCAAATCGCGCAAAAAGAGGCCGCTGAAACGCTCTACTGGCTTGAACTGTTGAATAGCTCCGATTACATTCCTGATAAGCTTTATCTCTCCCTTAGCGATGACTGTAGAGAAATCCTTGCAATCCTTGCCGCAACAATAAAGTCCTCTTCAGGATAATATCTTATATCTCATATCTTCTATCTTATATCTCCAAAAGGAGTTTGGTACAAATGAAACTGTTAGTTGTTGGCGGTGGTGGCCGTGAGCACGCCATCATCCGCTCTCTCAAGCAAAACCCCCAGGTGACCGAAGTTTTTGCCCTGCCCGGTAACGGCGGCATCGCCGCTGACGCCACCTGCATCCCCATTGGTGCCACGGAAATTGAGAAGATCGTGGCCTTCGCTGTGGAAAATGCCATTGATTATGCCGTGGTGGCACCGGATGATCCCCTGGTTTTGGGCTGCGTGGACGCGCTGGAAGCCAAGGGAATTCCCTGCTTCGGTCCCAACGCCAAAGCCGCCATCATCGAAGGCAGCAAGGCCTTTTCCAAGAATTTAATGAAGAAATACGGCATTCCCACCGCCGCCTATGAAATTTTCACCGACCTGGAGGCTGCCCTGCGGTATCTGGAAACCGCCCCCATTCCCACGGTGGTGAAGGCCGACGGCCTGGCGCTGGGCAAGGGCGTCATCATCGCTGCCACCCGGGAAGAAGCCAGACAGGCCGTTACCGATATGATGGCAAATGCCAAATTCGGCAAGAGCGGCGCCACCGTGGTCATCGAGGAATTCCTCACCGGCCCGGAAGTTTCCGTGCTGGCCTTTACCGATGGCAAGGTGGTTCGACCCATGGTGTCTTCCATGGATCACAAGCGTGCCGGCGACAATGACACGGGCCTCAATACCGGCGGAATGGGCACCGTCGCCCCCAATCCCTATTACACGCCGGAAATCGCCAAACAGTGCATGGAGGAAATTTTCCGCCCCACCATTCGGGCCATGCGCAGGGAAGGCCGCGCCTTCAAGGGCTGCCTGTACTTTGGCCTGATGCTGACGCCCAATGGCCCCAAGGTCATTGAGTATAATTGCCGCTTCGGTGACCCGGAAACCCAGGTGGTGCTGCCGCTGCTGAAAAGCGATCTGCTCACCATCATGATGGCCTGCACCAATGGCACTTTGGCGAAACAGAAGGTGCGTTTTTCCAAAAAGCACGCCTGCTGCGTCATCAAGGCATCGAAAGGCTATCCCGAAAGCTACAGGAAGGGTTATGCGCTGACCATGTCCGACCGGGCGGCCAAGGCCACTTTCGTGGCTGGCGCCAAGCTGGTGGATGGGAAACTGGTGACCTCCGGTGGCCGTGTCACCGGCACGACTGCCGTTCGTGGCAGTCTGGAAGAAGCCATCACTGCCGCCTACCGGCTGTCCGCGGGCGTGAAATTCCGCAATGCCTACTGCCGCAGAGATATTGGACAGCGGGCCCTGAAGGCAAAACAGTAAATTGCAGTTTATCGTGGAGTTTGAAAATGTCATGTAGGGACCGGC
>JAZOBI010000033.1:0-16481 GCA_045595885.1 Faecousia sp.
AGATAAAGCAAAGGAATTTGCAAAGAACATCGTTTTCCTCTGCCGCGATATGAAATCAGAACATAAAGAAACTGTCCTGATCAATCAATTATTGCGTTCCGGTACTTCCATTGGCGCAAATATTCATGAGGCACAATACGCACAAGGTACGAAGGCCTTCATATCAAAGCTTGAAATCGCGCAAAAGGAATGCTTTGAAACCGAATACTGGCTTGAACTGCTGTTTGAAACAGGCTGTATGGAAGAAATGGCATACAAGTCAATTCGAAACGATTGCGGTGTGATACGCCGAATGTTAACCGCATCGTTAAATACAATCAAAGCAAAACAATAAGGGGCATGGGCATTGCCAGGTTGCGTTTGTGGCACAAATGCGAAACTTGCAATAAAAACAGAACAATTACTAAAAATGTGGCGAAGAGGTGATTTCTATGAACGATAACAGCATTTGGAAAAAGGCTCAGGTAGTAGAACTGAAAGTTTCTGAAAATATCTTGCCCGAATTTAGTGTTGGTTTCGACAAGAGAATCCCCATAGAAGTCGAAAAAGAGCTTCGTTCTTTTGTTGCGTGGATAGAACACAACTATTGTATTCCGATCACCTTGTGGGTAGATTTTGAATATAACCATTATCTGATAAATCGGAATGGCAAGCGGGTCGGATATTTATTTTATTGGGCTGATTTCTCATCTTATCCTGCCTTTTATAATGAAGAGGATATTCCCCGGATACGCCTGCCCGTGCGAACGGAACACAGCACCATTGAAGAGATCCTAACTTCTTTCATTGAGGCAATAACTGATTATTACGCCTGGTTATGTAACGAAATATATGAAGGCTATATCTCAAATGAAGAGGATACAGAGGAAATCCTACAGGCATATCTACATAGTAGATAGAAACAATGTTTTGCATAATCAATTAGATGGAATTCCAATTTGACTAACTGAATGAACAGCCCCCGACAGACTTTTAAATCTGTCGGGGGTTGCTATTTGTTTTCAGTGTAGCAGGATCCGCGCTTTACAAGCAAATTTTCTTACGAGATCAGCCGTTTTGTGATTGCTCCGCTAAGGACATTAGGCATTTACCGGAGGGATTTGCTTATTTTGTTTCAGATACACTTTTTCGCACCAGCGCCCGTTTCAGTCGGGCTTCTGCCAGCGCGATATCCATTTTGGAAGATTCCTTTCCCCGCAGAATTTCCTGCGCTCGCTGACAGGATACTTCTGCCCGCTGGGCATCAATATTTTCCGCCCATTCAAAGGTGGTGGGAACCAGGGTCACCGCGCCGTTCATCACGGACACCATACCGCCGATACAGGCGGCATACCGGGATTTCCCTTCCAAAACAATGGTTGCCCGACCCATACCAAGGGGCGCCACACAGTTCATATGACCGGCCAAAATACCCAAATCACCGCTGGTTGTGCGGACAGTCAGCGACTGCGCCTGGCCATCATAGGCAATGCCATCCGGCGTGACGATTTTTAAGTGGAAGGCGTTCATTTGGCCTCACCGCCCTTGTATTTGGCAACCACATCGTCGATGGAACCGGCAAACAGGAAATAGCTTTCGGGAATTTCATCATGCTTGCCTTCGATGATTTCCCTAAATGAACGGATGGTATCCTTCAGGGGCACATACTTGCCTTCAAAACCGGTGAACTGTTCCGCCACGGAGAAAGGCTGGCTCAGGAAACGCTGCACCTTACGGGCCCGGTTTACGGTGATCTTGTCCTCCTCGCTCAGCTCGTCCATACCCATGATGGCGATAATGTCCTGCAATTCCTTGTATCTCTGAAGAATACTCTGCACGGCTCTTGCAGTATCATAATGCTCTCTGCCCAGAACATCCGGGGAAAGGATCCGGGAAGTGGAATCCAGGGGATCCACTGCAGGATAAATACCCAGGGATGCGATGCCGCGATCCAAAACGGTGGTGGCGACCAGGTGAGCAAAGGTGGTGGCAGGGGCAGGATCGGTCAGGTCGTCAGCCGGCACATAAACCGCCTGTACAGAGGTAATGGAACCATCCTTGGTGGAGGTGATTCGCTCCTGCAAAGCGCCCATTTCCGTTGCCAGGGTGGGCTGGTAACCCACGGCAGAGGGCATACGGCCCAACAGCGCGGAAACCTCAGAACCGGCCTGGGTAAAGCGGAAAATATTGTCGATAAACAGCAGCACATCCTGGTGCTTCACATCCCGGAAATATTCTGCCATGGTAAGTCCGGAAAGACCAACACGCATCCGGGCTCCGGGGGGTTCGTTCATCTGACCGAAGACCATGGCGGTTTTGTTGATAACACCGCTTTCGGTCATTTCGTTGTACAGGTCGTTGCCCTCGCGGGTTCTTTCACCAACACCGGTGAATACGGAGTAGCCGTTGTGCGCCGTGGCAATGTTGTAAATCAGCTCCTGAATCAAAACGGTTTTGCCAACGCCGGCACCGCCAAACAGGCCGATTTTGCCACCTTTGGCATAGGGGCAGATCAGGTCGATGACCTTAATGCCGGTTTCCAAAATCTCTGTGGCAGGCTGCTGATCTTCATAAGCAGGCGCGCTGCGATGAATGGGCCAGTTTTCGGCAGCGGTCACAGGACCGGCCTCGTCGATGGGCTGACCCAGCAGATTAAATACACGGCCCAGGCATCCTTCGCCCACAGGCACCGTAATGGGAGCGCCGGTGTCAATGGCATCCACACCGCGCTGCAGACCGTCGGTGGAGCTCATGGCGATGCAGCGCACAACATTGTCACCAATGTGCTGAGCAACTTCCGCCACGATGGTATTGTCGCCGTGAGGGATTTCAATGGCAGACAGCAGCTGAGGCAGCTGGCCGTCCGAAAAACGAATGTCAAGAACAGGACCCATGATCTGAATCACAGTTCCGTTGTTGTTGGACATAGGATTCAACTCCTTATCATAAGCGTGTCATTGCGAACCAGTGCGCACACTGGTGTGGCAATCCCCCATATGTTAGGCCATTCCGTTGGTCCGGGGGATTCCCACGGCCGCAAGGGGCCTCGGAATGACATAAAAATCATTAAGAGCCGGCCACGATTTCTGTAATTTCCTGGGTGATGGCAGCCTGTCTGGCCCGGTTGTATTTCAAACTCAGGTCCGAGATCATGTCCTCAGCGTTGGAGGTGGCGGCATCCATGGCGGTACGCCGGGCTGCTTGCTCCGAGGCGCGGCTTTCGCACAGCGCGCCGTAGAGAATACCACCCACATATTCCGGAATGATGGCTTCAAACACTTCTGTGCTGCCCGGCTCATACAGGATATCCGATTGGCTGGCGTAGTCCACTTCCTGCCGTGTCAGCGGAAGCAGCGCCAATGTGGAGGGCTCCTGAGAGAGAATGGAAACAAAATTGGTGTATCCCACACGAATTTCATCAAATTCTCCGTTACGGTAGGCCTTGCACAGCTGCTTGGCAATGGAGAAGCAATCGCCAACGGATACATCCTCCGCTTCAACATATTGCTCGGAAAGCAGGGGGATTTTCTTGGAACGGAAGAACTCAGCGGCTTTTTTGCCGATGGGAAGCACAACAGCGTCACGATCTTTCATTTCTCCGTAAACCAGCTTCAAAATGTTGCTGTTGTAGCCACCGGCCAATCCTCTGTCGCCGGCGATCACCACAAATACGGATTTCTTCACAGGCCGCTGTGTCAGATAGTCGGAAGAAAACTCCCGGTTGGCGCTGACGATTTCATGGATAGCTGCGTAAAGTGTCTCAAAATAAGGACGGGCATTGGCAACCTGGGCTTGTGCCCGGCGCAGCTTGGAGGAGGCTACCATTTCCATGGCTTTGGTGATCTGCTTGGTAGACTCCATACTGCGGATGCGGTTTTTGATTGCTTTGGAGGAAACACCTGCCATGCGATTTCCCTCCTTTTATATCGTGGGAATAAATTCTGCCAGCAATTCCTTCAGGGCAGACTTCAGCGCATCTTCCGTATCCGGCTCCAGCTTGCCGGAGCCGCGAATGGCATCCAGCACAGCGAAATGCCGGGTATCCATATGCTCTTCCAACCGACGCTCAAATTCCGGGATCTGCTCCAAAGAGAGGCCGTTGAGATAACCCTTGGTGACGGCATAAATAATGCACACCTGCTGAGCCACTTCCTTGGGCTGATTGTTGCGCTGTTTCAGCACCGCTACGATCCGCTCACCCAGCGCCAGGCGGGCCTTAGTGTCCGCGTCCAGGTCGGAGCCAAACTGGGCAAAGCTCTGCAATTCCCGGTATTGGGAATACAGCAGCTTCAAACTGCCCGCCACCTTTTTCATAGCCTTGATCTGGGCGTCGCCGCCAACGCGGGAAACGGAAATACCGGGGTTGACCGCGGGCATAATGCCGGCGTTGAACAGCTCGGTCTCCAGGAAGATCTGGCCGTCTGTGATGGAAATCACGTTGGTGGGAATGTATGCGGAAACGTCGCCGGCCTGGGTTTCAATAATGGGCAGCGCGGTCAAGCTGCCGCCGCCTTTGGCGTCAGACAGCTGAGCGGCACGTTCCAGCAGCCGGGAGTGGAGATAGAATACGTCGCCGGGGAAGGCTTCCCGTCCTGGCGGACGGCGAATGAGCAAACTGATGGCGCGGTATGCAACCGCGTGCTTGGAAAGATCGTCGTAAATCACCAGCACATCCTTGCCCTGATGCATAAAGTGCTCACCCATGGTGCAGCCGGTGTAGGGCGCGATATACTGCATGGGCGCCAATTCGGAGGCAGAGGCTGCCACCACGATGGAGTAGTCCATAGCGCCGCCCAAGGTCAGTGTTTCCACGATCTGTGCCACAGTGGAACGCTTCTGACCGATGGCAACATAAATGCAAATGCAGTTTTTGCCCTTTTGGTTCAGAATAGTGTCGGTTGCGATGGTGGTTTTGCCGGTCTGCCGGTCGCCGATGATCAATTCTCTCTGACCGCGACCAATGGGGATCATGGAGTCAATAGCTTTGATGCCGGTCTGCAAAGGCCGGGAAACGTGCTTGCGCTCAATGATACCGGGCGCGGGCATTTCGATGGGACGGAAGCCCTCGTTATCGATGGGCCCCTTTCCGTCAATGGGCTGACCCAGAGCATTGACCACGCGGCCGATGAGTTTGCTGCCTACAGGAACAGAAACAACTCTGCCGGTGCGCTTAACGGTGTCGCCTTCTTTAATGCCGTTGTCAGTGCCGAGAATAACGACAGACACGGTATCTTCTTCCAGATTCTGGGCCATACCAAAGGAACCGTTGGGGAACTCGATCAGCTCGCCGGCCATGCACTTGTCCAAACCGGATACTCTGGCAATGCCGTCGCCGACCAGAATGACTACGCCGGTTTCCGCTGTTTCCAGCCGATTCTCGTAATGTTTAATTTGTTGACGAATAATCTTTGTAATTTCTTCAGGTCTTAATTCCATAGTGTACCTGCTTTCTGTCAGAGTACGGTTTCTTGCAGCAAGCTGCGCACCGCGTCCAGTCGATGGGCAATGGTATCATCCACTCGCTTGCCGTCATAGTCCAGGCGCATACCGCCGATCACAGCGGGATCCACCCGGTTGGTAAGTTCGATGCTTTTCCCGGTGACAAAGGCCAGTTTTTCCCGCAGCCGCTGACTTTGCACCTGTGTCAACTCCAGGGCGGTCACAGCGGTAACCGGTAAAATGCCGTTGTCCTGGTTATACTGAGCCTGAAATGCCTCACAGCAATCACTGAAGTGGCGAATATAGCCCTTTTCGGTCAGAATTTTCAAAAAATTCAGCAGATAAGGGTGGATCTTGCCGCGAAAGCCCTGGTCCAAAAGATGACAGCGTTCCTGCTTGGAAAGGGCAGGGGAACTGAGCAGCCGGATGTATTCCGGTTCCCCGCGGAAAGCTGAGCGCAGTGCTTGCAGCTGCGGTAAGATCCGATGCGTTACGGATTCCTCCTGACACAGCTGATACAGAGCCTGGCCGTAAACGATTCCTGTCTGCGTCATACCTGATCACCCAATCTGCGGATGAAATCATCGACCAGCTTGTCCTGATCGGCAGCATTCAGCTCCCGTTCCACAACCTTTTCCGCGATGGCGATGGCGATGACAGAAATTTCATCCTTGGCGTCGTTGATGGCTTTTTTCTTTTCCTGGGCAATATCGGCGCTGGCCTTGTCCAAAATAGCCGCGGCCTCCGCATTGGCCTGGCGGATAATTTCCTCCTCACGGGCCTGCCCCCGAAGCACGGCCTCTTTTACAAGACGCTCGCTGGTATCTGCGGCTGCGGACAGCTTTTCGCTGTATTCCGCTTCCATGGCCCTAGCGTTTTCCTTGGATGCATTGGCATCAGCATACAGCGTGTCAATTTCCTTTTGTCGGTCTTCGATCATTTTCATAACCGGCTTGAAGAGAAATTTCTTCAGCACGAAAAACAGCGCCAGCGTATTGATCAGCGTAAACAGGGCAGTGAAGAAGTTGATATTCAAAAATTCTCCGGATCCCATGTCTTGCGTTTTCTCCTTTCGTCTGAAATGGATAAGAATCGCATTACAGGGCAAACAGGATCAGCAGAGCGATAACCAGAGAGTAAATACCGGTGGTCTCGGTGATGGCGCAGCCCAAAATCATATTGGTACGCAGATTGCCGGCGGTTTCTGGTTGACGGGCCATACCCTCCAGAGCCTTGCCTACGGCATTACCTTCACCGATAGCCGGGCCGATGGCGCCGATACCCATACACAGACCTGCACCGATTGCCTTTGCGGCGATGATCAAAGCTTCGTTCATAATTTGTTCCTCCTAAATGTGATATATGGTAATTTTAGTTATTCTGAATTTATGCTTCCTCCGGGGGAGGGCAGGCACCGGCGATATATACCATGCTCAGCAAGCTGAACACACACGCCTGCACAAAACCGGAGAACAGGTCGAAATAAATACTCAGCACCGCGGGAATGCCCAGCTGCAGGATCGGAATTCCGGAGAGAATATCGAAATACTGCAGCAGGCCAAGAGCGCCCAGTATCAAAAATACAATGCCAAAGATTTTGCCGCCAAGTTTTTTTCTGGATAGGGCACGGATCAGCAGGAACACGCCCAGTGCCATCATAACAATGGGCGCGGCGATGGTGCTGGCGATGAGATTCAGCAGCGCGGTGGATGCCAGCGCCAGGGCTGTGTAGATGATCATGGTAATGATACTGCCGCCGGCCACATTACCGAAATGACGGAATGCCATAGCGATGGGCTGGGCAATTTCGGACACGATATTCATAGGCGTCATCACCGCAATGGGTTCTGTAAAGCCTTTCAGCCAACCAAGGAAACCGTTCCGCTTGATGGAGTTGTACCAGATGATCACGCTGGTCATCACAGCCCAGGTCAGCACTACAGCCAAATCCGCGGTTGACGAGCGGATGAAGCCGGTCATGCCAATCAAACTTCCCAGTATGGAAGACAGGAAGATGGTGCCGATATAGGGTACCCACCCCACATTATGCTCACCCATAGTGTCCTTGACCAGATTAACCAGCATGGTTACGCCTTTTTCTGTCAAAACCTGCAGTTTTCCGGGGCGCTTTTGTAAATTTCTGCCCAGCAAAACACCGGAGATTCCCAGAATAAGGGTCACGATCAGCACAGACAGAATCGTTTCCGTGATTTCAATGCCGCCGATGGTAAACCAAACCTCAGCGCCTTTTACTTCAATACCGTCCATCAATCACCCTTCTTTCTGAAAAATTCCGCCAGCATCAAAATCGGACGCTGAAACAGTAGAGGCAGCAGCAACGCGATTACATTGGCACCCAGCTGGATGCCCGCAAACAGCACGACAGCCATGATCAGCAACCGGACAACGGAAGAAAGCTGGATCATATTCTGGGCCTGCTTAAGTTGGCCCTGTTCCGCCTTGTCTGCCGCAAGACTTACAATGACCGCCATGAAAAAGTAGTTGACGATCGTTACCAGACAGCCTGCGAGGGCTCCCCAAAGCACATTTATTTGAAAAAATCCCACAGCGGCAAATACAGCTACCATGAGCGCGCAGCATATCAGCTCTCCGATGGCAACGATTGCCGTTTCTTTCCATACGATCTTTCGGGAATCCATAAATCCTCCCATTTAGTTGTGGTCGTTAAAACTGACGGGGGGAGGGGAATCCTCTTTCCTGTCAGCCTGCCGCGCCAGCACTTTCAGCGACTGGATCAAGCCACGAAACGCGCTGTAAAGCCCCAATATAATGCCGACCCATAGGACCCATTCTCCGAGCGCATACTGATCCCGCAGCCATACTGCCAACAGGATAAACCCGGCCAAAGGTACCGCCACAGACAGGCCGAGCTGGGTCAGCCACGTCAAAAGGTTCAAGTCTTTCATGACCCTTCCTCCCATATTATCTATGTGCTATTATATGTCAAATCAGGGTAATATTCAATACAATTTTGTAAAAACATAAAAAGTTTTTACGCAATGGGTAGAATGGGGGGAAAACAATATGTTGTAGTTTCTCCATGCATAAAACAGATAATCCTGCGGTTAAGGTTGACTTTACTGGGAAAAATGTGTATACTAAACTGGATAAATTGTATAGTTACGGCAGGTAATAATTATGGTTGCAAAAAAGCAAGAACAATACGGAAATTCCAGTATTTCCATGCTCAAAGGTGAAGACCGCGTCCGTAAGCGTCCTGCAGTCATCTTTGGCTCCGATGATCTGGAAGGCTGCAAGCACGCGGTATTTGAAATCCTCTCCAACGCCATCGACGAAGCCCGTGAAGGCCATGGTGATACCATCATCGTCACCCGTTATGAAGACCTCAGCGTGGAGGTGGAGGATTTTGGCCGTGGCTGTCCCGTGGACTATAATGAAAAAGAAAAGCGCTACAACTGGGAACTGGTATTCTGTGAACTTTATGCCGGCGGCAAGTACGGCGAAAACGGTGAAAACTATGAGTATTCTCTGGGCCTTAATGGCCTTGGCTCCTGTGCCACCCAGTATGCCTCTGAATTTTTCGATGCCACAATCCGTCGAGACGGCTTCCGCTACGATCTCCATTTTGAAAAGGGCCGTAATAAAGGCGGTCTGAAAAAGGAACCCACCGACCGTGGCCGCAAAACCGGCTCTTTGTTCCACTGGCGCCCGGACAAAAAAGTTTTTACCGACATCAACATCCCGGTGGAGTATTACCGGGATGTTCTGAAGCGGCAGGCGGTTGTCAATAAGGGCATCACCTTCAAATTCCGCAATCAGGTAGGTAAACGATTTGAAGAAGAAGTGTTCTGTTACAGCGAGGGTATCCGCCAGTATGTAGAGGAACTGGTGGGGGACAATGCCTTCACCATGCCCACTTACTGGGAAACGGAGCGCCGTGGCCGTGACGCGGAAAACCGTCCGGAAATGAAACTGAAAATCACTTGCTCCTTCTGCTTCAGCAAGCAGCGCAGTCATGTGGAGTATTATCATAATTCCAGTTGGCTGGAATACGGTGGCAGCCCGGACCGGGCGGTGCGCTTTGGCTTTGTTGCGGCTTTTGATAAGTATTTGCGTGATAACAACAAGTACAGCAAAAATGAGAGCAAAATCATCTACCAGGATATTCAGGACAGCCTGGTGATGGTGACCAACTGCTTCTCCACCATTGGCTGCTTTGAAAACCAAACCAAGAAATCGGTCAATTCCAAATTCACCCAGGAAGCCATGACCGCTTTCTTTAAGGAGCAACTGCAGGTTTGGTTCATTGAGAACAAGCAGGAGGCGGATAAAGCCGCCGAGCAGGTGCTTATCAATAAGCGGGCCCGTGAATCCGCGGAAAAGACCCGCTCCAGCGTGAAGAAAAACCTGTCGGCAAAGATCGACATTGCCAACCGTGTCCAGAAATTCGTGGATTGCCGCAGTAAGGATGTGGCTCTGCGGGAACTGTACATCGTAGAGGGTGACTCCGCGTTGGGCTCTGTCAAGCTGACCCGGGATGCGGAATTTCAGGGCATCATGCCGGTGCGCGGTAAAATCCTCAATTGTTTGAAGGCGGATTACAGCAAGATTTTTGCCAGCCCCATCATCACCGACCTGATCAAAGTGCTGGGTTGCGGTGTAGAGGTCCAGGGCAAAAAAGCAAAGGATCTGTCCTCTTTTGACATTGAAAACCTGCGCTGGAATAAAGTAGTCATTTGCACGGATGCTGACTACGACGGTTTCCAGATCCGCACCTTGATCCTGACCATGATCTACCGCCTTTGTCCTACCCTGATCCGGGATGGTTATGTTTATATTGCCGAATCTCCCTTGTTTGAGATCACCTGCAAGGACAAAACATGGTTTGCCTATAACGAGCCGGAAAAGGTAAAAATTCTGAAGGATCTGGAAGGCCAGAAGGTCAAGATCCAGCGATCCAAGGGCTTGGGCGAAAATGATCCGGAAATGATGTGGATGACTACCATGAACCCCGAAACCCGGCGCCTGATCAAGGTCATGCCGGAGGACGCGGAACGCACCGCCCATTATTTTGATATTCTTTTGGGCGACGCGCTGCAGGAGCGAAAGAATTTCATTGCCGAAAACGGCGCAAAGTATCTGGATTTGGCAGATATTTCGTAAAAGCCTTCCCCTTTGGGGAAGGTGGCGCGAAGCGCCGGAAGAGGGCGGTACACACTGAGGGCGATTGTGCAGTACGGCGGGGAGGTACCATGCAGCATAACAGCAAGCTCACTTCTAAAGCGCAAAATCTGCGCAAGAATATGACAAAAGAAGAACGCCGATTATGGTATGAATATCTTCATGATTATCCTTGCCGATTCCGTAGACAGGTAACTGTTGGAAACTATATCATAGATTTCTATTGTGCTGCTGCGAAATTGGCGATTGAACTCGATGGTTCTCAACATTATGAGCCTGAGGAGATAGAATACGATGAACGGAGAACTGCTTACTTGAATAGCTTGGGAATCTATGTTCTTCGGTTTCCCAATTTGGACATATTGGAAAATCTTCGAGGGGTATGTGATAAAATAGACATGGTCATCTCCGAGAGGACTAAATAAATTGCCCTTCGGGCACTCTGCCCAAAGACGGGCATTACGAAGAAGGAGTTAAGTATGGCACAACGGAAGAAATATCTTATTAGCCCATATAATTTCTCCTTGGTATGTGTATTTCTTACGTTGGTATTGTTGGGGAATATTTTAATGTTCAGCTTTTGGATTTCCAAGGCACGGGGTTTGTCACTTTTGGAAGCGCTTGAGTTGGGAGAAGCATTTGCTTTTTTCTTTACACTGGCACTAACGCTTGTGCTGGTCATCGTGTTTCTTCGAAACGCCTATGAATATTTCGGAACAATACAGATATATCATGACAAGGTTGTTTTCCGAACAGTATTCCGAAAGGCACGAACATTTCTTTATTCAGAATTGAAGGATGTTGGCATTGATTACGGAACCGCCTCCGGTGCAAAGCAATTTTGGATTTACTTCGGCAAAGAAAAGATAGGTGCACAGTACACGCATAATATTCTCAGGCTTCCGTATTCCAGTAGAACAATGCGTGTTCAGTACAGAAAAGAAGTATATGAAGTGTTGCTCGACAGCATTTCCAATGTGGATATTGAGAAAAGATTATGCAGGAGTTATTCCACAATCAGATTATTTCGTGTGGATGGCAAGTAATTAAGGGATGAATTATGTGTATAGCCCCCTTTGGGGGCACCTCTCCCGCCCCCTTCGGGGGCACCCTCCCCAAAGGGGAGGGCATTATAAACAAAGGAGCCACTTATGGCAAAGAAGAAAAAGGATCAAGAACAAAACAAGAAAAAAATCAATACCGACGGCGTTATGGGTCTTGTTGGCTCCACCACCGAGCAGGCCATCTCCGAAACCCTGGAGTTAAACTATATGCCCTATGCCATGTCGGTCATTGTTTCCCGGGCGATCCCGGAGATCGACGGCTTTAAGCCTTCCCACCGCAAGCTGCTTTACACCATGTATAAAATGGGTCTTTCCAGTGGCGGCCGTACCAAATCCGCGAACATCGTGGGTCAGACCATGCGCCTAAACCCCCATGGCGATGGGGCGATTTATGAGACCATGGTGCGACTTGCCCGGGGGAACGAAACCTTGCTGCATCCCTTTGTGGATTCCAAGGGCAACTTCGGCAAGGTCTATTCCCGGGATATGGCCTATGCGGCAGCCCGATATACCGAGGCAAAACTGGATCCCATCTGTGGGGAAATCTTCAAGGATATCGACTCTGACACGGTGGACATGGTGGACAATTATGATGCCACCATGCTGGAGCCCAGCCTGCTTCCAACCACCTTCCCCAATGTGCTGGTGTCCGCCAACCAGGGTATCGCCGTGGGTATGGCATCTAATATCTGTTCCTTTAATTTGCGTGAAGTCTGCGAAACGACCATTGCCCTCATGGAAAATCCCGACCATGATATTCTGTCCACTTTGCCCGGCCCGGATTTTTCCACAGGCGCCGAGCTGCTATTTGATGAGATGGCCACCCGGGAGATTTATTCCACCGGCCGCGGCAGCTTCAAACTCCGGGCCAAGTGGGACTATGTCAAAGATGGCAATCTGATCGAGATCACGCAAATTCCGTATACCACCACTTCGGAGGCTATCATCGACAAGGTTTCCGATTTGATCAAAAATGGTAAGATAAAAGAAATCGCCGATATGCGGGATGAAACAGACCTGGGCGGTTTGAAACTGACCATTGACCTCAAGCGTGGCGTGGATCCGGAGAAATTGATGCAGAAGCTCTATCGGCAGACGCCTCTGCAGGACAGCTTCCCCTGCAACTTCAATATTTTGATCGCCGGTATGCCCCGGGTTATGGGAATCGGTGAGATTCTGGAGGAGTGGGTAGCTTGGCGTACCGATTGTGTCAAGCGCCGCATTTTCTTCCAAATCCAGAAGAAAGAAGACCGCTTGCATCTGCTCAAGGGTCTGGAGCGAATCCTTGTGGGTATTGATAAGGCTATCCGCATCATCCGGGAAACGGAGCTGGAAAGCGAAGTGATCCCCAATTTGATGATTGGCTTCGGTATTGATGAAGTGCAGGCCAATTATGTGGCGGAAATCAAGTTGCGCAATATCAACAAGGAGTACATCCTCAAGCAGACCAAGGTCATTTCTGAGCTGGAAAAAGAAATTGCCGACCTGCGCGCCACCCTCAACAGCCACAGAAAACTGCAGAATGTGATCGTCAAAGAACTGCAGGCGGTGTCCGCAAAGTACGGACAGGATCGGAAAACCGAAATCATTTATCACATGGATGAGATCGAGCCTGAGGTGGAAGAGGATACTGTGCCGGACTACCCGGTTACCGTTTTTGTCTCCAAAGAGGGCTACTTTAAGAAAATCACCGCCCAATCTTTGCGTATGAGCGGTGAGCAAAAGTTTAAGGAGGGCGACGGACTGGCCTTCTCCGCGGAAGCTACCAATAAGGCCGAAATTCTGGTGTTCACCGACCAATTCCAGTGCTACAAGGCCAGACTTTCCGATTTTGCCGATGGAAAGGCTTCCCAGCTTGGAGAATATCTGCCCCAGAAGCTGAGTATGGATCCCGGCGAGACGGTGGCGCAGGTGGTTTTGCCCGGTGACTACAAGGGATATGTGCTGTTCTTCTTTGAAAACGGCAAGGCAGCCAAAGTGCCCTTGAGCGCCTATGAAACCAAAACCAACCGTAAAAAGCTGACCGGTGCCTACTGCGACAAGAGTCCGCTGAAGGCAACCATGGCGATCTCCTCCGATATTCAGGTTGCTGTGTACACTTCTGACGGACGGTGCCTTGTGTTCTCTACGGCCCAGCTGCTGCCCAAGACCACCCGAAACACCCAGGGTGTATCGGTGATTTCTCTGAAAAAGAAGGCCCTGCTGTCCGGCGCCGTGCCGGTGGAGGCAAGCGGCATTGTCAATCTCAGCCGTTACCGCAGCAGAACCATTCCCGCAGCCGGCGCGATTCTGAAAGAAGAAGATGCCGGTCAGATTCAAATCCAATTTGAGGTGTAAACATTGAAAAAATTATGGGATAAAGTCGGGTGGATTGTCACGACTATAATTGGCAGTGTGATTTTTGGCGCCAGCTATGGATTGTTTCTTGGCCCGGGCAACCTGAATGCCGGCGGCATTTCCGGTTTGGCTTCTGTGATTGTGGAACTGACCAATCCGGATGGCACGATTCCGTTCCTTACCATCGGTACCCTTACGGTGATCATCAATCTGCCCCTGTTTGCTATTGGCGGCGTGAAGATCGGCAGGCGGTTTTTCTTTGGCTCCCTTCTTGGTATGCTGGTTAGTTCCGCGATGATCGACTATTTTCCCTACGCGCTGGATACAGAGCCCCTGGTGGCCGCACTGTATGGCGGTGCTATGGCCGGTTTTGGTGTGGGTATCGTGTTCCTGTCCGGCACCTCCACCGGCGGTTCCGATATTGTTGTGCGTCTGGTGAAGCTGAAGGCCAGAAACATGAATCTGGGACAGATTTCCATCATCTTCGATGTGTTTGTTATCGCGCTGACGGGCTTGGTTTTTGGTGATATTGAACACGCGCTCTATACCGGTGTTGCTATTTTCCTGGTGGGTAAGGTCATGGACCTGGTGGTCTACGGCTTCGATAACTCCAAAGTGGCCTGGATCATTACGAAAGAACACCGGGCTGTTGTAGAAGCCATTGATCATAAGCTGGGTCGGGGCGCCACCTATTTCAACGGTGAGGGCACCTTCAGCCAAAGCGAGATTAAGATTATTATGGTTGCCCTGCATCCCAAGCAGGTGGCGGAATTGAAGGATTTGGTTGCAGACATTGACCCCAATGCCTTTGTGGTTCTCCAGGAAGCCCATCAGGTGCTGGGTGACGGCTTTGTCAGCTATCAAAAGGACAGCTTGTAATCTTTGCGTGAAAGGAGTCGTCATCAGTGAAAACCGTAAAATGTATCCTTGTGATCCTGCTGTGTTTGTGTTTGTCCGGCTGTGATTATTTTGGCGGCGGCTCCTATATCCATGTGGAGGAACGCCTGCCTCAAGGCGATGGAAGCAATTCCCAAAATGTCACCGCCGGATCCTATCAGGAGTTGTTTGATGCGCTGGTGGAAATGGTGGAAAAAGGTACCACTCAGCAGATCATATCCGTAGAACAGTATGATAAAGAGCATTTGCAGGAGGATCTACCCAGAGTCACAGAGGAGATTTGCCAAACCAATCCCATTGCGGCCTATGCGGTGGAGGAGATTGTTTGTACCATTGGTACTACCGGCGGCGTGGAATCTTTATCCGTGGAGGTCCGTTACCTGCATGATAAGTCGGAGATCCGTAAAATAATATCGGTGGCAGATAATTCCGAGGCCACCGATGCCATTGCCGCTGCGCTGAACGGATGTGAAGCCGGTGTTGTGCTGTATATTGAGGATTATGCCGAGGTGGATTTTACACAAATCGTGGAGGATTATGCCTTTTTCTACCCGGAGCAGGTGATGGAGCAGCCCCAGGTGAATGTGAGCATCTATCCTGAAAGCGGTGTGAGCCGGGTCGTGGAACTGAAATTCAGCTACAGTACCAGCCGTGAATCCCTAAAAAATATGCAAAATCAGGTATCCCCGGTGTTCCGATCCGCGGTTTTGTATGTCAGCGGCGATGCCGCGCAGCATGAAAAATTTTCCCAGTTATATTCCTTCCTTATGGAGCGCTATGACTATACGGTTGAGTCCTCCATCACGCCTGCATACAGCTTGCTGCGGCATGGCGTGGGTGATTGCCGTGCCTTTGCCACCGTTTACGCTGCCATGTGTCGCCAGGCTGAATTGACCTGTATTACTGTGTCCGGCAGCCGAAACGGAGAAAGCTGGTACTGGAATATGATCTGCATTGATGGTGTGTATTATCATTTGGATCTGTTGTCCAGCGCGGAGGCAGGCGCCATTTCCATTTTGGGTGACAACCAAATTCGGGAAAGCGGATATATATGGGATTTTGATGCCTATCCGGTTTGTCCTGTGGATGTGGAAGCCGAGATTCCTGAAGATCCGGAGAATCAATCCGATGATCCGGAAAGCACAGAGGAAGAATCGGAAGAAAAATAATAATGAAAAATAAGGAAAAAGGGTATTGACATTTTGCGAAAAGGTGTTATAATGCTTCTTGTTCCTGCGGGTGTAGCTCATCCGGTAGAGCGCCACCTTGCCAAGGTGGAGGTAGCGAGTTCGAGCCTCGTCACCCGCTCCATAAAAAAGAAACCACGACTTTTGTCGTGGTTTTCTTTTTTGTTGACAAGTCAAGATGAGGCTCGAACAATCAGATGCACCGCGGATGCGCGTTCCCGCCGACGGCTTGACGGAGGCGAACCTTTATCGCCGTCCATTCCCGGACGGCGATGCAAACGAGCCTCGTCACCCGCTCCATAAAAAAAAAGAAACCACGACTTTTGTCGTGGTTTTCTTTTTTATCGATAAGAAAAAACAAGGCTCGAACAATTAAATGCAACGCGGACGAGCGTTCCCGCCGACGGCTCGACGG
>JAZOBI010000034.1:0-7986 GCA_045595885.1 Faecousia sp.
CGCCGCCGTGCGTATCATTCCAGCCCATGAAAAATGGCCGACGCAAGGCCGACCTTTTCCATTGGCGCAGCGATATACGCAAGCGCAAACAGACACAGTTCAGCCGCCCGATGACCGGACATACTCCGCAGAAGTTACCTCATTTCTGAGCAATCTCCTGCATCATCGCAGTGCGCGTTTTTGTGTTTCCGGGAAAAATTCGCAAATTCCCCCTACACGCGCTCGATTATGATACCATGCCTATTTCTATTTGTCAAGCATTATTTTCAGGAATTTGCAAAATTTTTCGTATTTTTTCGAAAGCTATATGCCATAGTTCTCAGCAAATTCCAAAATCCTGCGAAATTGCTCTTTTCGATATTCCTCGCTCCCCCGTTGAATAGAGAAGAAGGAAATTTCCCAATCCGGGTATCATTCCTGATACCTTTTCCGTGCCGCATCCAGCACATCCTGTATGTCTTTTCCCTTTGTTTTCGAATCGCTCTAATGAGCCTCCTTTTAGTCATAGTCATCCCTCCCAAACATTAGTGTCATTATGCGCACACTATCATAAAACGAATTTTACTATGATAATAGAGGAAAGTCAAGATAATAGTAAGGAGGATTTTCTATGATCCGTTATGACCGACTTTGGCTGACCATGAAGCAGCGCGGCATTACCCAATATGATCTCTATACCCATCACAATGTCAACCGCTCCCAAATCAACCGACTCCGTCAAAACAAAAATGTGGAAGTCAACACCATCGACAGACTTTGTAACATTCTCCAATGCCGGGTGGAAGACATTATGGAACATTTCCCCGACGATAATCAATTTTAAAACCGAGTGATCCACCCCATCAGGGCGATGATCACTCGGTTTTATTTATTCACTTTCTGTTTCCGGCTCGATACGGGGCGCGTTGCCGCGGCGGCTGCGGCGGCGATTCCGGGGCCGCTGATTTTCCGGCTCTGCCTTTTCCGCCCGGCGGGCATAGGCTTCCGCAGCCTCCGAGGTCGCCTCGTAGGTCAGGCGGCTGACCCGGATGGTGCCATCCTCTTGATCAGACAGCCGCACGCGGATCAAAAATTTACCATGCTCCGGGCAGGTGGCCAGATCCATATACCGCCGGCCAGGCTGAGCAAACCAGCGGGAACCCAGCATCCGTTCGCCACAGACAGGGCAAATATTCTCCTCGCCGGACATGGCATTCAACGCCACGCGCTTATCGGCATAACCATAGAACACCTTCCGCCCAATACAGCCGGGGATTTCCGCTCCATGGAATCCATCTTCGTGACTCTTTACGGCAGCGCCGTACTCCATCATGCCCTTTTTCAGATCCAGCATGGCGCAAATCAGCGCGGTATGGTAGGCATCGCCCAGGGCATCATGGGCGGGACGGCTGGGCTCAATACTGAAAATTTCCATAGCGGTTTTCAGCGCCTTTTGAGAATTGGAGCCATCGGTCTGGGCATTGAACATCATCTGTGCGTTGTACCACTTTTCTGTCCAACCATAATCCAATCCAAACAGCTGCAGGTTTTCCCGCAGAATACTGATATCATCAAAGCCCCAAGTCAGGAATACGAAATCCTCACCGCACCAGGCCCGAAACTGTTCCATAGCTTCCGGAAAGGAAACTCCCTCTTCCCGTAGCCGGCTTTCCTTGATGCCCGTGAGCTTGCTGACCCGGCGGTTCAGGCGGCGGTAATACTTAGGCTTCACCATTACCTGAAATTCGTCCGTCACAAATTGCTCCTCAATAACCCGAACCGCACCGATCTGGATAATCTCGCCCCGGATATGCACCGGCAGTTCCTTCTTGGAAGACGGAGAACCGGGCCAGGGCTGATTCCATTCCATGTCCAACACAATGTATTGCATTCCAAATTACCTCAACTTTGTATTCTACCTTACATCATACCACACCTTGCCCTGTTCTGTAAATAAGAAATTGTAATTATCCATGATTTCCTCCAGAAATATCTGGCCTTATTTTATATTATGATTTTGATACTTTATTTATGGTCAGTTTGTGCTATACTGAATGCAAACAGAAACAGGAGGCGAATTTCTATGAAAATGAATTCCTTATTCACCACAAAGAAATTGGTGCTGACCGCTATGCTGGCAGCTCTGACGGTTGCCGGTTCCGCCATTCGTGTTCCGATTCCCATCGATATTGCCGGTACCACAGCCTTCCATCTCGGCAACATTTTCTGCGCGCTGTCCGGTATTTTGCTGGGTCCCTGGCTGGGTGGCTTGGCCGCCGGTATGGGTTCGGCCATCTACGATATGCTCAACCCTCTGTACATCTCCGAAGCCTGGATCACCTTCCTGTTTAAGGGTATGTATGGCTTGGCAGCCGGCCTGGTAGTATGGAGCGGCAAGAAGGAATGGGGTTATGTCAAGGCCATCATCGGTACTGCCGCCGGTGCGCTCTCCTACGCGGTACTGTACTTGCTGAAAAGCTATTTCTACAACGGATTGCTGGTGCACCACCTGGAACCCCAGGCCGCTCTGCTGACTATTTACGCAAAGCTGCCCGCCACCATTTTCAATGCCGCCATCGCCGTGATCTGCGCACCCATTTTGGCTGTCGCCATCCGCACCGCCTTGAAAAAGGCTCATCTTTCTTTGGAGTGATCAACATGAAATATAACCGCATCCTCACCATTCAGGATATTTCCTGCCTGGGTCAATGCTCCATGACCGTGGCGCTGCCCATTCTGTCCGCCTGCGGTCAGGAAACCTGCATCATCCCCTCTGCCGTGCTGTCCACCCACACCGGCGGTTTCTCCTTCCCCCACATTCGGGACATCAGTATAGATATCCCCGCCATCCGGACACACTGGGAAACGGAAGCAGTTTCTTTCGATGCAATTTACACCGGGTATTTGGGCACCAAAGAGCAAATTCAGGATGTGTCCCATGTGTTTGATACCATGCTGCGGCCCGGCGGAAAGATCATCGTGGACCCTGCCATGGCCGACCATGGCAAGCTCTATTCCGGCTTTGATATGGAATATGCCCAGGCCATGGGTGAACTTTGCAAAAAAGCGGATGTGATCCTGCCCAATCTGACAGAAAGCTGTCTGATCACAGGCTGTGAATACAAAGAAGAAGAATACGACGAAGCCTATATTGCCAATGTGCTGGCAAAGCTGCATGGCATGGGCATGAAACAGGTGGTACTCACCGGTGTCAGCTTCCATCCCGAAGAAACCGGCGTGATGCTGTCCGACGGCAACCACACCTATTACTACCGCCACAAAAAGCTTCCTCGCAGCTATCATGGCACCGGCGATATTTACGCCTCCGCCTTTGTTGGCAGCTGGATGGGCGGCAAAACCATGGAGGAATCCATTCAAATTGCCGCCGACTACGCCTGCGCGTGTATCCAGGCCACCATCGGCGACGAAAGCCATTGGTACGGCACCAAATTCGAGTCGGTGCTGCACAAGCTGATCAAAGCGCTGCAATAAATTATAACTGCCGCCCAAGGCGGCAGTTTTTATTTGCAAATTCTGATACATTATTATATAATGTAAAGAAAAACGAGGTCTTGTATGGAAATTTTGTATTCGGACAAAGGAATCGTGGTCTGCGTCAAGCCGGTGGGGCTGGATTCGGAAATGGAAGTGCCGGCGGCGCTGAAGGAAGCGCTGGGCGGGGATATTTTTCCCATCCACCGGCTAGACAAAAATGTGGGCGGTGTCATGATATTTGCCCGCACCAAAGCCGCTGCCGCTATGCTGTCCAAGGCGGTGCAGGAAGGCACCATGATCAAGGAATATGTGGCGCAGGTACACGGCACGCCGCCGGAAAACGGCGACTGGACAGACCTTCTGTTCAAGGACAGCAGCAAAAACAAAGTGTTTGTAGTCAAAAAAGAGCGCAGAGGCGTGAAAAAAGCCAGGTTGGAATTTGTCCGCCACGGCGAAGACCTGGTGCGCATCCGGCTTCACACCGGCCGCAGCCATCAAATCCGGGTGCAATTTTCCAGCCGGGGCTTTCCCCTGGTGGGCGACCACAAATACGGCTCCCGGGACGAAGCCACATCCCCCATGCTATTTTCCTGCTGCCTCACCTTCCCCTGGCAGGGAAAGACTATGCGATTTGAACAGTTACCGGAATGGTTTACGAAAGGAGATCAACCATGAAATACGATTTTACCTCCATTATTGAGCGAAAAGGCATGGATGCCATTGCCGTTGACCTGATTGGCACCAGGAAGTTCGGCATTGGTGCGCCCAGGGAGGGCTTTGATGTCATCCCCATGTGGATAGCGGATATGAATTTTGCCACAGTACCCACCATTCCCGCCGCCATGATCGAACGGGCCAAACATCCCTGCTACGGCTATTTTGCGCCCCGGCAGGAGTATTACGATGCCATCATCCACTGGCACCGCCGCCGCAACGGCGTGGAAGACCTGAAGAAGGAACACATCGGCCATTCCAACGGCGTATTGGGCGGTGTGCTGGCGGCGCTGAATGTACTGTGCAGCCGGGGCGACAACGTGCTGCTCCACTCCCCTACCTACATCGGCTTCACCTTCTCCCTGAAGGATAATGGCTACAACATTGTTCATTCTCCCCTGGTGCCGGATGAAAATGACATTATGCGCATGGATTTTGAGGACATGGAGCGAAAAATCGTGGAAAACAAGATCCATGCCGCCATTCTTTGCTCGCCCCACAACCCCTGCGGCCGTGTTTGGGAGCGCTGGGAGCTGGAAAAGGCCATGGAGCTGTTCAAAAAGCATGATGTATTTGTCATTTCCGACGAGATTTGGTCAGATCTGATTATGGCCGGTCATAAGCACATCCCCACCCAATCCATTTCCGAGGACGCTAAAATGCGAACCGTAGGTATGTACGCCCCCAGCAAGACCTTTAATCTGGCGGGTTTGGTGGGCAGTTACTCTGTGGTATACAACACCTGGCTGAAAGACCGGATGGACAAGGCCATCGACATGGCCCACACCAATGGCATGAATACCTTGAGTATGTACGCCCTGATCGGCGGCTACTCGGAAGAGGGCCATCAGTGGGTGGACGAGCTGAACCAGGTGATCGGCGGCAACATTGATTTCGCCTGCGATTATATCGAAAAGCATTTTGACGGTGTTTCCGTTCGCAAGCCGGAGGCCACATATATGCTGTTCGTCGATTGCGGCCAGTGGTGCGAGCAACACGGCAAAACCGTGACAGATGTGCTGAAAATGTGCCACGATGTGGGCGTTGCGGTGCAGGATGGCCGGGCTTTCCATGGAAAATGCCACATTCGCATGAACCTGGCCCTGCCGCTGTCGAGAGTGCAGGAGGCATTCGACAGAATGGACAAATATGTATTTAATGCATAACTAAACCCGTAGGGGCGATTCACGAATCGCCCGCAAACCGTTAGTTTTTTTCGCAGGGCAGGGCTTGCCCCCGCCGCTTCCTTGTACCAATGGAGTATCAAACAAATGCAAATTAAACTGTATGAAGAAAAGTATAGAGATGATTTGATTTTTATGGTTTTGCAGGCAAAGGATGCTCTGAGACGCGTGCCTACCATCAACGAAGACCTACTAAATATAAAAGCCTTCTATTTTGATCGGGGAGATAAGTTTTGGATCGCCGTTGACGAAAATGATCGTGTGATTGGATGCATAGGCTATTCCAGGACCGAACAGCTATCCGAGGCATTTCTCCACCGGCTCTATGTAAAAGCTTCCATGAAACGAAAGGGAATTGGCACAGCGCTTCTGCATACCGCCGAAGATGCCATGTGTAAACAGGGCATCTCCGTTTCCCTGGTCCATCTTGGCGAACCCGCGCAGCAGTGGTTTGAATCCTATTCTTTTTATCCGAAACACGGGTATCAGGAATATAAACCAAGGTATATGCGCAAATATCTGTGACATAAAAAGGCTCGACACCATCACAGTGGTGTCGAGCCTTAATAATGTAGAGAGCGGGCGATTCGTGAATCGCCCCTACGGCTTTGATTTCACATATTTGCCTTAATAGTAGAAATCAGAATATCACCGGCCACCACCCGATCTTCCGCGGCGAAGCCTTCGGCAAAATTGTCGGAATAGATCACCTGGGCATTGGGGGGAAATTCCTCGTCGCCCTGCCAAATGAGAATCTGCACATGGAAGCCGGGCACCAGCTCAAACTGGTAGCCTGCGTCGCCATGGGGCAGCTTCACCGCACCCATCTTTTCGCAGGCTGCGGAGAAAGCGGCCAGCTTGAAGCTGAAGGTGAAGGCGGCCCGGGTCAGCACGCGGCCGGTGTAGGGCTTAATGTACATCTCGCCCCAGGGCATTTCCCGGAAGGTTTTCCAGGCGCTTTCCCATACCACACGCTTGCTTTCCAGCAGATAGCGCAGCAGGAAGGTCTGGGTGGGCAGCGGCGGCACAGGGCCATCATCCAAGGCCCGAATGGCATAATCCGGGTGAGAAATGGCAAATTCCCGGCCTAGAAGGTTTACATAAAATTCTCCCCCATCCCATTTGACACCAACACGGCTGACCGCCTCCTCCGGGTTCAGCGCCCGGAACTGATCTTCGTAGTAGGAAAAGGGCACTTCATCTTTATGATTTTCGATCTGCATATAGTATCCTCTTATTCGTGTAATTCCAGGGGCAGGCCGTCCGGATCCCGGAAGAAGGTAAATCTGCCGCCATTGATCGTATCCTCACGGACAGGTTCGGTTTCGATACCCATTCCGTTCAGCCAGGCTACTGTTTTGTGGATATCTTCCACACGGAATGCCAAATGGCGCAGTCCCATGGCTTCCGGATCCGACACACGCCGGGGCGCGTCCGGTTTGATAAACAGCTCCAGCACGGTTTCGCCCTGCTGCAGCATCATCAAAATATCCTGCTGCTCAGGCCGATGTTTTTCCCGGACGAGGGAAAAGCCCAACTTTCTCACATAAAAATCCACGGATTTCTCATAATCTGAGCAAATAATCGCCACATGATGGGTTCTTCCCAGCATATCATACCTCCTGAATGCTGTTGGGGAACAGGTTGCGGTCCGTGTGGGGAATAAAGCAGGCGGCCACGAAGGAATCCATGTAGCCGGGGTAAGTGGACAGCTCCAGATAGGTCATGTTGGCGCCAATCTCGTGGCACTTGGCGTTGGCCTGATCGCTAAGCACCATGGCGTAGGCGCCGGTAAGGCTGGAATTGCCGATGTAGCTGTACTTGCTGAGATCCACATCCGGCAGCATACCGATGTTGACGGCATTTTTCATGTTGATGCCGCTGCCGATACCGCCGGCAACATACACATGGTCGATCATTTCCACATCCATGTCCACGGATTTCAAAAGCGTGTCAATGGCGGAGAAAATCGCGCCCTTGGCGCGGATGAAGTTGTCGATATCCACCTCATTGATAGACACTTCCCGGCCGGTTTCACTATCATGGCTGTCCGCGATCACATAGCGGCCCATACCGTGCTGATCCCGGCGAACCCGCTTGCCCTCCCGGACAAATTTGCCCTGAGCGTTGATGATGGAAGTGCGGAACAACTCGGAAATGATGTCGATGATACCGCTGCCGCAGATACCCACCACCTTTTGACCCTCATCACCCACCACTGTCAATGTGGGCTCCATGGTGGTCTTATCAATGACGCAGGCTTCCACAGCGCCATCGGTGGCGCGCATACCGCAGGAAATGTCGCCACCCTCAAAGGCGGGACCCGCGGAGCAGGCGCAGCTCATCAGGAAGTCCCGGTTGCCGAACACCAATTCGCCATTGGTACCCAGATCAATGAACAGGCTCATTTCGTCCTTATCCCACAATCCGGCAGCCAATGTGCCGGCGGTAATATCGCCACCCACATAGGAGCCAATGTTGGGCGCGATGATCACAGGTGCCAGAGGGTTGGCAGGCAGCTTCAAATCGCCGGCCAGCAGGCCCTCCCGACCGAAGAAGCTGGGACTGTAGGGCTCCATGCGAACAGATTCAGCGTCCACGCCCACAAACAGAT
>JAZOBI010000035.1:0-28031 GCA_045595885.1 Faecousia sp.
CATCGAACTTAGCGGAAGCACCCTTCACAACCAGATCCAGGGCCTCAGCGGGATCATACTGAACAGAGCGGTCAATCAGCTTGGCGCTCTCCTTATACTTTTTGCCTCTAAACACTTGTAATATCCTCCTTATAGTGGTGATGCGGAAAAATCCTCCCACATTTCCGGGTCAAATTTCCCGGATAGCAATAATCTTATGAATTAGTCGACGACAACGACACCCATAGAGCGGCAAGTACCAGCAACCTGGCTCTCAGCGGCTTCCAGAGTGTTGACGTTCAGATCGGGCATCTTGGTCTTAGCGATCTCAGTGACCTGAGCCTTGGTAATGGTACCGACCTTGTTCTTGTTGTGAACGCCGGTGCCCTTGTCCAGACCAATAGCCTTCATGACCAGCAGGGGAGTCGGAGGGGTCTTGGTGATAAAGGTGAAGCTACGGTCTGCGTAAACAGTGATAACGACGGGAATCTTGTAGCCCTCCATAGCCTGGGTGCGGGCATTGAATTCCTTGATGAAAGCGGCGATGTTAACGCCGTGCTGACCCAGAGCGGGACCAACAGGGGGAGAAGCAGTAGCCTTAGCGGCGTTGATCTGAAGTTTGATAATACCAGTGACTTTCTGTGCCATGATAAGCACCTCCTGAATATATTGTGGTAGTAATGCGCTGGTACGCATATTTGTCGGGGATTTACCCCTCCCACGTTCCGACCGAAAAATCGGCCTTTGCGTTTACTGGGAAACGACCTCGATCATGTCGAGCTCGAACTCGACGGAGGTCTCGCGGCCAAACATGGATACGATCACGTTGACCCGGTTTTTGTCGACCTCAATGCTCTCCACACGGCCGGTGAAGGAAGTCAGAGGACCATCCAGAATACGGACGGTATCGCCCACAGCATAGTTGACGATGATCTCTTTCTTTTCTACGCCCATGGCGTACACTTCTTCTTCGGTGAGGGGAGTGGGGTCGTTGCTGGAACTGCCCACGAAGCCGGTTACGCCGCGGACATTTCGAATGACATGCCAGGTGTTGTCACTGTAAACCATCTTCACCAGCACATAGCCGGGATAGACCTTGCGATCGTAGGTCTTGCTGACACCGGATTCGGTAATCTCGGTGACGGTTTCCATGGGAATGGAAATGGCCAGGATCTGATCCTGCAGATTGCGAGATTCAATGGTCTTTTCAATGGTGGCCTTTACAGTGTTTTCATAACCGGAGTAGGTATGGACTACATACCATTTTGCGTCTGCCATAGCGATCTACCTTAGCGGAAGATGCCCGTCAGGGCACTAATGATAGCACCGGACGCAAAGTCGAACAGCCAGACGAAGACGCCGATGACGAGAACACAGGCGACAACGATCAGGGCGTTCTTCAGAACCTGCTTGGGAGTGGGCCACACGACCTTCTTCAGCTCGCTCTTGAGCTCACGGAAGTATCTGCAGACAGCGCCCCAGGTTCTCTTGAACCAGTTTTCTTTCTTGACTTCTGCCATTTTGGGGGACCTCCTTACTTAGTCTCGTTGTGAGTGGTGTGCTTCTTGCAGAATCTGCAATACTTCTTCATCTCGAGACGGTCGGGGTCATTCTTCTTGTTTTTCATGGTGTTGTAGTTTCTCTGCTTGCACTCAGAACATCTCATAGTGACTTTAACGCGCATAACGGCACCTCCTTAAAAATTGCCTCCCTGTATCACTCCGCCCAGTAAAAATTTAGGTGCGACTTACTACAATTGCCGCTTCGAAGCTGAAAAATGGCCGCAAAAAAATAGCCCTTTTCACAGGTAAAAACATTCTAGCACATGGGGGAGCGGTTGTCAAGAACTTTTTTTATGATTTTTCCCCATTTTTTCGGAGTTTTCGTAAAAAAGCGCAACCTTTGTTCCTGCGTATAATTGACCGGGAAACCGCATAAGATTTTAGCGGGTGATTATGATGAAAAGCAAGTGGAAAACCATTGTGATCTGGGTGCTGATTTCGGAGGCTGTGGGTGCATTGGCAGGCTGGCTGACCCGGGAGGGAACGGAAATTTACAATCAAACCATTCAAAAACCGCCGTTGTCACCGCCGATGTGGGTATTTCCTGTAGTTTGGGTTATACTGTATGCGTTGATGGGTATTGGCGCGGGACTGGTGGCATCGGAGCCGACTTCGAAAGAACGCAGCAGGGGTCTGAATTTGATGGTGGCCCAGCTGGTAGTGAATTTCTTTTGGCCTCTTTTATTTTTTAATGTGCAGGCCTTCGGATTCAGCCTGCTTTGGCTGCTGATTCTGTGGGGATTGGTGCTGTGGATGATTTTATCATTTCGAAAGACAGTCCCTCTGGCGGCATTACTGCAGATTCCTTACATTCTGTGGCTGACGTTCGCTGTATATCTCAATGCGGGGGTATGGTACCTGAACCGGTGAGAAAGGTGATGAAAATCACCTTTCTTTTTTTGCGAATGTATAGTATAATGGTGCCATCAACCAAAAAGGGGAATTACATATGAAGAAAATCATGGGAATTGATTACGGCGACGCGCGGACCGGCGTGGCGCTTTCCGATTTGCTCTGCTCCATTGTAGGTTCTACTTTGGTAGTGCCAAGCCGTAACCGGGAAAAGGCGATAGCGGACATTGTACGCATTGCAAAAGAAAACTCCGTGGGTACCATTGTGGTGGGTCTGCCGAGAAATATGGACGGCACCGAAGGTGCCAGAGCGGAGCTGTGCCGGGAATTCGGCGCCCTGCTGGGTGAAGCCACAGGTTTGGAGATCGTTATGTGGGACGAGCGCCGTACTACAGTAGAGGCGCATAATATTTTGTCGCAACATAATTATCACGGGCAAAAACGGAAGAATACGGTGGATGCCGTGGCGGCCTCTTTAATTTTGGAAGGTTATCTGAATTCCCTGAAGCGGGGCTAAGCCTATTTCGGTTTGTACAGCAGCTCCCGGATGCCTGTAAAAAGCAAAAGGACACCAAACAACTTCCGCAGCAGCTGCACATCCCAAGTGCCACTCCAACAGGAAAACACAGCAGCCGAGATGCAGCCGGCCAAAATGCCGGGCAGCACATTTTGGATTTTCAGTTGTCCTTGCTTCCAACGAAACAGACAGGCGATCAATGCTGAGGGAATGAAGAACAAAAGATTGACAGCCCGCGCTTCCGGTTGCGCCACGCCGACGACCAGGGTCAGATAGAGAATCAGCAGGCTTCCACCTCCGGTACCCAATCCGGACAAAAGACCCAATACTGTGGCAATCAGCGAATTTATCAGCATAGGTATCGCCACCCACCGTATACAATGAAGATACCCAGAATTCTGTGCAGCCAAATGACGGGTATTCTTTTGCCGATCAATCCGGCGATGACTCCACCGGCAGTGCTGCCGATGAGGTAGGGGATCGCTGCCTGCCAGGGCAGGCTTCCTTGCTGGCTGTAACTGATTAGGGTTACGATGCAAATGGGCAGAATGATGGATACGGATGCCGGGAAGATGTCCTCCTGCTCCCAATCTGTCAGCAGCGCCAAAAGCGGAACAAGTACCATGCCGCCACCGGCGCCAAACAGACCTGTAATACTTCCTGCCGCCGCGCCGGCCATAGCGGTATTCCAAATAGACACAAAAAATCGCCTCCTGAGGAAATGTTTCCCCAGGAGGCCTTTATTATGCGTGATTTAGCCGGAAATGGTGTAGTCGAGAGGACAGTAATCCAGGCAAAGCTCTGTCAGCACAGCGCTTTCCACAAGGGAATTGTGCCATTCGGTCAACTTCTCACTGCGCATAGTGTAAGTGATCATAAACTCCCGGTAGGTCTGTTCTGTGTTGCCGACGAAGAACATGATGTGATAACCGTATACGGATTCCACAAGACCTGTATCACCGTATTGACGGCTTTCGTCAAAGCACCATGCTTCAAAGTTTTCCACCATCTGACCGGGGTAGATATTCTCATACAGACCGCCGGTTGTCTTGGAACCGCCGTCCTCGGTCTTTTCGGTTGCCAGGGCCGCAAAGCTGTCCTCGGTGGCTTCGCCGGCCTGCCACTGTGCCAGAAGGGCTTCAGCGGCCTCCAAAGCGGTGGTTTTTTGCTGTTCCGTGAAGGAAGTAATGCCGTCGCTGTAGGTCTTACCTTCATCGTTTTTGAAAAGAACCAGAATATGACGGACATTCTTCATCAGAATATTGTTGTCATTGACGCCGTCGAAGCGAATAATATAGTAGCCTTCGATGGTTTCTTTGACATCCTCACCCTCGCCGGTGGTGACGATCTGGGGGATTACGCCCACTTCACCCACAAAGCGATCAGCGGAGATAATCCAATCCTGGAATGCGGCGCTGATATTGGAATAAGCGACCTCGCTGTATTCCTTCACAACAACGGAGTCCAGGGTGGAATTGATTTCCAGACCCAGAATCCCTTCCTTAAACAGATCGATAGTCTCAAAGGCTGCGCCGTTGAGGGTGTTGGCAGCTTCTTCGGCAGCCAGGATGGAGGCGGCAATCTGCTCATCGGTGTAGGTGATTTTGCCGTCGCTGTCTTCTGTGCCGCCGGTGAGGAACTTGGAAGTGGCCAGGGTGTAGACGGAATAAGAGAATGCGCTGTATTCATGCTCGGAGCCGGAAACAAACTCCCGGACTTCCTCGTCGGTAAATTCCAAGGATTCGGCGTAGTAGGTGTAATACGCGTCTGCCAGCAGAGCCCGCTCGAAATAGTCCAGATAGCTTTCCATTTCGGCGCCGTAGCCGAAAATGTCCACCACATAGGCATCGGCGGATTCAAAACCGTACTTGACAGCATAGCTTTCGATGGAAGCGCTCAGGGAATCCAGATAAGCCAGCTCATCTTCGGAAAGAGTGAATCCGGCATCCTCGGCCAAATCGCAGAGCAAATAGGTGCTCTTAATGTTTTCATGGGCAATGTCCATGAAGTAATCGGCCCAGGTAACCTTGGTGGTTTCGTCAAAATACTGCTCATTAAGGGGCTTGGTGGTATCCAGGGGGATCATGCCATAGATAATATACTGATAGTAATCATTGACAAACTGGTTGACGGTTTCCATATAGAAATAATTCAGCTCTACCGCATTGAGTTCATGGTCACCAATGGTCAGGGCAACGGTGTTTTTCGCGGCCTCTGCCAGCGCCTGCGTATCGACGGTAGGCTCGGTGGGCTCAGTGGGATTGTCATTGCGAATGGTGTGGATGACAGAAATGACAGCCACGGCACACAGGATTACAGCCAAAGCAATGACGATGATCAGTGTGATCATCTGCTTTTTGGAGATGCGATCGCTGGGTTCGGGATTGGTCATGGTTATTTCCTCCTGAAACTAACATGGTAAACAAGTATACTATAGCGTAACCCGGGGAAAATTGCAATGAAATTATTATGAATTTTCCGAAGCAAAAGGCAGGCCGTTTGCGCGGCCTGCCTGTATGCTGATTAACCCATGGTCATGCTCTTGTTGACGTACTTGTCAGTGATCTTAGTCACCTTAACAGCCTCGATCAGCGCTTCATACCAGGCGGTGGTATCTTCGGAACGCATGGTCTCGGTGATCAGATAGTCACAGTAGGTCATCTCGGTGTTGCCGACGAAGTACATGATGTGGTAGCCGTACTCGGTTTCGATGATCTCGACATCGCCGACCTCACGGGCCTCATCGTAGCACCAATCTTCGAAGTTTTCCACCATCTGGCCGGGGTAGATGTTCTCGTACAGACCGCCGGTGGTGCCGTCGCCGTCGTCGGATTCCTTGTTGGCCAGTTCAGCGAAGCTGTCTTCGGTGGCTTCGCCATCCTGCCACTGCTTCAGCAGAGCCTCGGCATCCTTCTTGGCAGCGGCCTTCTCTTCGTCGGAGTAGGTCGTGTCAGTGGAGCTGGAGTCTACGGTGCCGTCAGCCTTCAGCTGCTGGAACTTAACCAGAATATGACGGACGTTCTTCATCGTGAAATCGTTTTCGTTGATGGAGCCGTAACGGACGACATAGTAGCCGTTGATGACCTTGCTTTCACCTTCACCGGAGGAGTATTCGAAAACCTTCAGCTCGCCCTCGGTGCGGGTTTCAAAGGTGGGTTCTGCGTCCTCTTCCTCGGTTTCGACCTTGCCGATGATCCAATCGCGGAACAGGCTGTTGACCTTGGAGTACAGGGTATCTTCGTTGTTGGTCAGATACTTGTAGGTGACTTCTTCCTCTTCCTCGGAGGTCTCATCGTTGGAGGTCTCATCGTTGGAGGTCTCTTCGTTGGAGGTCTCTTCGTCGTCCTCGTCGTCCTTGTCGTCCTTGTCGTCCGTGGTGGTCTTGTTGATGTCCAGGTTTGCGATGGCCTCTTCGAATGCGCTCAGATCGGCGTATTCGCCGGCAGCCAGTGCATCGGCAACAGCCTTTGCGGCTTCGACAGCGGCAGCGGTCTCTTCGTCGGTGTAGGTGATCTTGTTGTCTTCACCCTTGGTGCCGGCGCCTTCGGGATAGAAATTGCTGATAGCCAGGTAGTAGGTGGCATAGTTGTAGCTGAAGAATTCACCGGTATGATCGTTGTGGTAAGCGCTCAGCTGCTCGGGGGTGTACTCCAGAGATCCGGAGTAATCCTGATAGTAGGCTTCCGCGATCAGGCACTTCTCATAGTACTCGGTGTAGCTTTCCAGGGTAGCGCCGTTGCCGTACATGGCGGCCAGGTATGCATCCACATTCTGATAGCTGTAAATGGATGCGTACAGGGACATATAGGTGGTATTGCTGTCCAGAGCGGCCTTCTGATCTTCGGACAGGGTGAAACCATTGGCCAAAGCTTCGTCATACATGGCGTAGGTGCTCTGGATATTGTTGTAAGCAGCGTCCAGGAAGTAGTCAGCCCAGGTCTGACCGGTGGTGTTGTCATACACCTGCTGATCCAGGGGCTTCTTGGTGTCGAGCAGGTAGCTGATGTAAGAACTGTAGCTGCTGTAGAACTGGCTGACAGCGTCTGCGTAGAAATAGTTCAGCTCGACAGCGTTCAGGGTGTGCTCACCAACCTGAACAGTGTCGGTGTTGCGGTAAACAACATTCTTAATAGGGTTGGTCAGCACAGCACCGATGGTGATGCACAGACACAACGCAATCACGACCACAAAGGTCAGGGTAGTGGTCTTCTGCTTCTTTGCTTCCTTGGAAGCGGCCTGCTGACGCTGGGTCATCTGGGCTTCGGCTTCCTGCTTACGAAGCTTTTTCTTGTTGGATGCACTCATGAAAATCATTTCCTCTCAAAAAATCCTAATGGTTATACGCGCAGAGTTTTTCACGCATAGACCATGGCATTATAACCTATTTCTTTACAGGTTTCAAGCCCCAATTTTCTAAAAAAAAGAAAATTTCGCAAAAAGTTTACAGGTTTCTTGAAAATAATATATAAAAACCCGGGGAGAAAACTCCCCGGGCACCCACGTTGGCCGTATGCATCCGATTATGACCTGCACCAAAAGGCAGGTGGGTTGCCGCTCCTTGCTTTTACTGCTCCCAACGTCCACCATACGTCAAAGCGCAGGCGGGAGGTCTGCAAACCGGCGAGGAAACTAACGTCCCGATATAAAAATGTGGGTCCAAAAGGACACATTACGCACCACGCAGGAAAATAGTCAATCCAGGTCTTCGTCGTCTTCGTACAGCTGCTCCATGATCAGATCATTGACCGCCTGCAGCTCTGCCACGTCTTCAATGGCGCAGAGAATACTTTCGCCATCTTCTTCCACGGATTTGAGAATACAGACCTCCAGATCCATTTCCTCGTCCGCGTCCACAGCGGGAATCACGGCCATGTAAGTGCAGCCGTTATACTCTAATGTGGTAAGAACCTCCAGCTCATATTCAGTCCCGTCTTCGTCCTGAATGGTCATAAAGTCAGAGCCGTAATGATCTGCCATATTCCTTGCTCCTTCCGGAAAAGTATCGTACCTTTATTCTACTATCAACCGGGAAGAAAATCAAGAGGGAACCCATCAGGAACTAAAATTTTCCAGCAGTCTTTCCAGATCGGTATCAGACTCAAACCGGATACCTTGCTCCAACGCTTGCCGTACTTCTGCGGGTAATGTGGAAATGGGGCAGGGAAAAATCCGTATCGGTTCTGGGTCCGGTTCTTTCCACAGCGCCACTTTTCCATTGTGAACGCCCAGAAGAAACCCCAGGAGAATTAGATGTGTGAGTATTTTGTTGTATTTCATGATGCGATCCTTTCTCTGTTCTGCGTATATTATAATGTATGCAATCACAGATAAAACATTCACGGAAAAGTGCATTTTTATCCCGTGCGGTCTGCCCGGTTAGAATGGAGGAAAATCAGCCATATTAAGGGCAGTATTTTTTAACGATTATTCACAAATTGGGTCTTTCGTTTTTGAATCCGTTGTGCTATAATGCGATAAGGAATACTATGGGAGCGTATTGATATTCCTTTTTGCAAGTTCTTTATGGCAACAATGTAGTTTGCCTTGGAGGTTATTATATGGATAGAAAACCAAGACGCAGAAGAAGGGCGCCGCGTCAGGAGTGGAAGCCCAATTTCCTTCTGAAGATTCTCTACCGAATTTGGCGTATTCTCTTTGCCGGAATTAAGGTAGCGCTTGGCGCGGTTGCCACCGTGCTGTTGGTGTGCATCGTATGTATGTTTGTTTTTGTCAATATCCTCGGCACCTATCTGCAGGATGAAGTGATGGCTGTCGCTTCGGTGAATCTGGAAGATCTGGAGCTGGACAAAACTTCCTTCATTTATTATTTGGATGAAGACGGTCAGATCCAGATCCTGCAGCAGATCTATTCCACCACAGACCGACAGTGGGTGGATTATGAGGATATCCCGGAAGAATTGATCCAGGCCTGCGTGGCCATTGAAGACAAGCGTTTCTTTGAACATCAAGGCGTGGACTGGATCACAACTGTGAAAGCCTGCCTGAGTATGTTCTTCGGTGGCAGTGAATTCGGTGGATCCACCATTACCCAGCAATTTATTAAGAACTATTACGGCGATGATGATGTTACGGTGCAGCGAAAGGTTATGGAGATCTTCCGCGCCATTGCCATGGAAAAAACCTATGACAAAGAGGTTATCCTGGAGTGGTATCTGAATACCGTATACTTTGGCGAGGGCTGCTACGGCGTGAAAACCGCCGCGGAAAACTATTTTGGCAAAGAATTGCAGGATATGAATGTGTCAGAACTGGCTTCGCTGATTGGCATCACCAACAATCCTTCTTTGTATCGGCCCTATCGCGAGACGTTGGATTTCGGCGGACTCACCGGTGAGGAGAGAAACCGGATTCGTCAGCTGACGATCCTGGAAGAAATGTATATTCAGGACAGGTTGGATGACGCGCAGTATCAGCAGGCGGTTACCTATGAGCTGGTATTCAAACGGGGAATTGACCCCGAGGATCGCTGGGCCAAATGTCTGAATGAGACCTGTGGCTATGAAGGCCCGGTTCGTACCCTTTTGTCCAATGAAAGTGAAGTTGGCAACACAATGTATTTCTGCCCCCAGTGTGAGCATCAGATCGTGGTGACCACGGACGCGTCCCAGGAAGTGTATTCCTGGTATGTAGACGAGGTCATTGACCAGGTGGCCCGGGCGCTGGCGGAAAAAGAAGGCGCGGATTACGATGTTGACGAGGTTCGCAGCAATTTCCGAGACAAGGTGGGACGCGGCGGTTATCATATCTATACGCCCTATGACGCGGATGTACAAAAGGCGGTGGATAATGTTTATACTGATCTGTCCCAGATCCCTTTGGTGCAAAGCGGCCAGCAGCTTCAATCCGGAATCGTGATTGTGGATAACACCACCGGCGATATCGTGGCTATGGCTGGCGGCGTTGGTGAGAAGGAGGTCTTTGACGCCAATAACCGCGCAACAGACTCCACTTTGCAGATCGGTTCTTCCATCAAGCCCCTGACGGTTTACGGCCCTGCCTTTGAAATGGGGCTGGTTACACCTGCCACGGTGCTGGATGATTTGCCGATGTCCTACAATGATGACAAACCCTACCCAAAGAATGATAATAATCTGTACCGATACGCAAGAACGGTGTTCCGTGGCATTGTCAATTCGGTCAACACCATTTCTGTGAATACCCTGGATCTGCTGGGTATGGAAAACAGCTACAATTATGCCAAGTATCAGCTTGGCCTGTCCGGTTTGACAGATCATTTGGAAACCAGTTCCGGTTCTATTTTGACGGATGTTGGCTTCTCCCCGCTGGGTATGGGCGGCCTGACCATAGGCGTTACGGTGCGGGATGTGACCTGTGCCTACGCCTCCTTTGCCAACGGCGGTGTATACCGGGAAGGCCGGGTGTGGACCAAGGTTTATGACAGTTATGGCAATCTGGTGCTGGAAAACACCCAGGATAGCCGTGTAGTTATGAGTGAAAAAGCGCTCAATTATCTCAATTACTGCCTGGATAATGCGGTTTCCATCGGTTCCGGTGGCGCGGCGGATATGTACAATGAATTGGGCATGGATGTGGCCGGCAAAACCGGTTCTACCCAGAGCAATAAAGACCGCTATTTTGCCGGCTTTACGGGCTACTATACCGCCGCGGTATGGTGCGGCTTTGATCAGCCGGAAAAGATTATTCTGGTAGGCGATGATTCTAACCCGGCCTGCCGTCTGTGGAAAAAAGTCATGCTGCAGATCCACCAGGGTCTGGAAACCATCCCGCTCTATGATGATTCCGAAATGGTCAGCGTTACGGTCTGTCTGGATTCTGGCAAGATGGCCACCAGCGCCTGCAATTGTGATATTCGCGGCATAAGCCGTACCGATACGGTGCTGGTGTACAAGGAAGATCTTCCTACGGAGATTTGCGACAAGCATGTTTTGGTGCCTTGTTGTCCCGTAGGCGGATGCGCCGCCAATGAATGGTGCCAGAAATTTGCCAACATCGGCGCGCTGCTGCTGAAGGATCAGGCTCTGGTCAAAATGAATGAGTCCCGCGTGCAGGAACTGATTGATGCCAAAGATCATGGCCTGGTCAGTTCCTATGTCCAGGATAGTTATATTTACCTGGTGGACAGCGATGGAAAGCCTCTGGAATTCCACGGTCTGACGGATGAGGCCAATCAGGGCATTGTTTCGCCCTATGTGGTATGTACCGAGCATACAAAGGAGACCTGGGAGCGGTTTGTTGCGGAGAATCCCTGGGTGGAAAACGGCGGAACGCCTCCGGACGATCAGCCTGACGATGATTCCGGCAATGATCAAAAGCCGGATGACGACAACCCGGACTACCAGATTCCGGACTTTGATATCCCGGATTTTGAAATTCCCGGTAACAGCAACCCGGACAATAGCGACGACAACGAGGATTCCCCCGGTAACGAAAACGCTGGGGGACAGGAAGGTAACGATACCCAGTCCTCGTCCGGTGATGAAAATAGCGGCGGATAATACGCCGCTTAACAGAAAAGAGGCAATCTTATGATTTGGATCAGCGATGAATGGAAGGATTATGAGGTTTTGGACACCTCTGACGGGGAGCGGTTGGAGCGATGGGGAAAATACTTCCTCGTCCGTCCGGATCCCCAGGTAATCTGGAATACGCCAAAAACCGATCCCCATTGGAGAAATTTTGATGCCCGCTATCTGCGTTCCAACACAGGCGGCGGCAAATGGACGGATCACAATCTGCCGGAGCGCTGGCAAATCCGCTATAAAGACTATTTGACTTTTAATGTAAAGCCCATGAATTTCAAGCACACCGGTGTGTTCCCTGAGCAGGCTGCCAATTGGGACTTTATCCGGGAAAAGTGTGCTTCTGCCGGCCGTCCGGTACGGGTGCTGAATCTGTTTGCTTATTCCGGTGGCGCTTCTCTGGCAGCTGCCGCAGGCGGCGCCGAGGTGTACCATGTGGATGCAAGCAAGGGCATGGTCGCGTGGGCCAAGGAAAATGCCCAGGCTTCCGGGCTGGCTGACCGGCCCATTCACTGGATTGTGGATGATTGCGGCAAGTTTATTCAGCGGGAAATCCGCCGCGGCCGCCGTTACGACGGCATTATCATGGATCCCCCCAGTTATGGCCGTGGCCCCAGCGGAGAAATCTGGAAGATGGAAACCAGTTTCTATCCCTTCCTGCTGGAAACCGCTAAATTGCTGACGGACAATCCGCTGTTTGTCATCATCAATTCCTATACCACGGGCCTGGCTCCCTCTGCTGTGGGATACGCCTCCGATGTGGTGTTTGGCGCGGAACACGGCGGACATACGGCAGTGGGCGAACTTGGCTTGCCGGTTAAGTCTACAGGCATTATGCTGCCTTGCGGAGCAACCGGCCGCTGGACGCCTTGATCAGGAGGAGATTACATTGTCGATTCGTGTGGAACATTTGAACTTTGCCTATCCGGGTGTGGAGGATGCGCCCGGTGTCGCGGTATTTACTGATTTGAGCCTGGAGATCGGAGAGGGCACTTTTGTAGCGGTTCTGGGCAGCAACGGTTGCGGAAAATCTACACTTGCCAAGCACTTTAATTCCATTTTGCTGCCCAGTGGAGGTAAAGTGTATGTCTTTGGTCTGGATACATCTGATGAAGAACTTTTGATGCGTGTCCGCCGGAATGTGGGCATGGTTTTTCAGAATCCGGACAACCAGATCGTTGCCAATGTGGTGGAAGAAGATGTGGCTTTTGGGCCGGAAAACCTGGGTATTGCCAGCCCCGAAATTCGTAATCGTGTGGACCGGGCGCTGCGTCAGGTGGGTATGTACGACTATCGGGAACACGCGCCGCATCTGCTTTCCGGCGGACAGAAGCAGCGTATTGCCATCGCGGGTATTATTGCCATGGAACCCAAATGCATCGTGCTGGACGAGCCAACTGCCATGCTGGATCCCCGGGGCCGCCGGGAAGTAATGGAAACCATCAGGCAGCTCAATCAGGACAAAGATATTACCATCGTGCTGATCACCCATCACATGGATGAAGCGGCACAGGCACAGCGTGTGATCGTTCTCAGCAAGGGTCAGGTAGCGGCTGACGGCAAGCCCGAGGAAGTGTTTTCTCAAGTGGAGCTACTGCACAGCATTGGCCTGGCTGCCCCGGATACGGTGGAACTTTGCTGGGAACTGAGGAAAGAAGGATTCGATCTGCCCCTTGACAGATTGAGCAGTGAGCAATGCGCGCAGGTGCTTTACAATGCGGTGAAGACTTGACGCTCTGGGAGGAAGAAAATTGGCACCTTTTATAGAGGTTAAAAATCTGACGCATATTTATTCTGCCGGTACGCCCTTTGAGCATATTGCGTTGAATAATGTGTCATTTTGTGTGGAAAAAGGGGAGTTTATTGGTATTATTGGTCATACTGGCTCCGGAAAATCCACTTTAATGCAGCACTTGAATGGATTGCTGAAGCCTACCAGCGGACAAATCCTGCTGGATGGCAAGGATATTTGGACCGATAAAAAGACCACCTGGCAGACCCGTTTCCGGGTTGGCCTGGTGTTTCAGTATCCGGAATATCAGCTGTTTGAGGAAACGGTCTACAGGGATATTGCCTTCGGCCCCAAGAATATGGGACTTGGTAAGGCGGAGATTGATCGCCGTGTTCGCCAATCCGCTGCCCTGGTTGGCCTCCGGGAAGATCAGCTGGAGGTTTCTCCTTTCGATCTGTCCGGCGGTCAGAAGCGCCGTGTGGCCATTGCCGGCGTTATTGCGATGGAACCGGAAGTTTTGATTTTGGATGAGCCTACTGCAGGCCTGGATCCAGAGGGAAGGGAAGACATCCTTGCCAACATTCAGGCCTACCGAAAGGCGAAAAATGCCACCATTATTATGGTCAGCCATTCCATGAATGACGTTGCCCGCTTGACGGACCGGCTGATCGTGATGAACCATGCCCAAAAGGCCATGGACGGCACGCCCACGGAAATCTTTACCTACAGCCATACCCAGGAACTGATGGACATGGGTCTGGATATCCCGGAAGTAAGCCGGGTGTTTATGCGCCTGCGGCAGATGGGTCTGGACGTGCCGGTGGTGTATACCACCGAGCAGGCGGTTGCTGTTCTCAAATCCATGAGAGGAGGACAGAACCGTGCTTAAAGACATTACATTGGGTCAATTTTTCCCGGGAAATTCCGTGGTTCATAAGATGGATCCCAGAACCAAGCTGGTGATGCTGGTGGTATACATCGTGGCATTGTTTGTGGCGGTAAACTGGATTTCTTATGGTGTGATGTTTGCCTTTTTGGCGCTCAGCATTGGGATTTCCCGTATTCCGGTCAAATCCATCGTCCGCGGCATGAAGCCCCTGGTGTTCATTTTGATTTTTACCGGTATTTTGAATATTTTCTTTACCGACGGTGAAAAAGTGCTGGTTTCTTTCTGGAATATTACCATTTATTGGGAAGGCCTGCAGCGGGCCGGCTTCATGATGATCCGCATTCTTATGCTGATTGCAGGCACCTTTTTGCTGACGTATACCACATCGCCTATCGCGCTGACTGACGGTTTGGAATCGCTTCTGAATCCTTTGAAGGTAATTAAAGTGCCGGTGCATGAGCTGGCCATGATGATGTGCATCGCCCTGCGGTTTATTCCCACATTGATCGAAGAAACCGATAAGATCATGTCTGCCCAGAAAGCCCGCGGTGCCGACTTTGAAACCGGTAAGCTGATTGAACGGGTGAAGGCACTGATCCCCATTTTGGTGCCCCTGTTTATCAGCGCTTTCCGCCGGGCGGATGAATTGGCTACCGCCATGGAATGTCGCTGCTACCAAGGTGGTGAGGGCCGCACCAAGATGAAGCTGCTGCGCTATATGCGCAGGGATTTTGTCACCTATGCCGTTGGAATGCTGCTTCTTGCCGGCGTGATTGTATTGGCACAGTTTGGCCTGTGAGGTAAAATATGCGAAATATCGCTTTGTTTTTGACTTATGAAGGCACCTCCTATCACGGCTGGCAGATGCAGAAAAATTTAGCTACCGTGCAGGAAACCATGGAAAAAGCCATTTCCATGGTGGTGGGGCATAGTGTTCATGTCACCGGTTGCGGCCGTACCGATGCCGGCGTGCACGCCAAGTGTTATGTGGCCAATTTCCGGACAAATTCCACCATTCCCTGTGATCGGTTGCCTTATGCGTTGAATACCCATTTGCCACCGGATATTGTGGTAACCAAGGCTTTTGAAGTCCATGAAGATTTCAATGCCATTGGCTCCTGCGCCAGGAAGGAGTATACCTACATTATCTACAATTCCCGGGTTCGGGATCCCTTTTATGTTAACCGAGCCTGGTTCTATCCCAAGCATTTGGATGAAAAGGTGATGCAGGCCGCGGCGGATCAGTTTGTGGGTACCCATGACTTTGCCGCTGTGCGCTCTGTTGGCACCGATGTAAAATCCACGGTACGTACCGTATATTATTATAACGTGGAGCGGCAGGGGAATCTGATTTACCTGCGGGTGTGCGCCAACGGATTCCTCTACAACATGGCCAGGGCTATGGCTGGTACCGTTGTTTACGCCGCTGAGGGAAAATTCCCGCCGGAGGAAATCGGTAAAATATTGGACTCCGGCAACCGCACCGCTGCGGGTCCCACAGTGCCACCCGGTGGTCTATACATGACCCACCTGTGGTATGATGACGGTGTGGAAAATTTTGAATGTACACCTGTCCTGTAAAATTCAAAAATTGTTTTATCTTTTCGGCGTATTTTGTGCTAAAATGCGCCCCAAAGGAGTGATACCCTATGCAACCCAAACTTTGCACCAAATGCAAAAAGAATATCGCTGTGGTTTTCATTACGAAAATGGAAAACGGCGCCACATTAAATGAAGGTTACTGCCTCAAATGCGCCCGGAGCCTGGGAATTCCCCAGATCGACCAGGCGGTAAAGCAGATGGGCTTTTCCGAGGAAGACCTGGATACATTGTCTGACGAAATGAGTTCTATGTTCGGTCAAATGGACCAGGGTGAGCATGACGATGACGAAAGGGATTCTCAAACCGCGACCTTCCCGCTCTTGAATCAGCTTTTTGGCGGCAACAATCAGAATTTGCCCGCCAAGCCGGAGCCTGTCCCGCAAAAGGAAGAAACATCCGAGGAACCTTCCAAAAAGAAAACCAAAAAGCATAAATTTCTGGATACCTACTGCATGAATCTGACCGGCCGTGCCCGGGAGGGTAAGCTGGATAAGGTGATCGGCCGGGATGTGGAAACCGAGCGTGTGATTCAGATTCTCAACCGCCGGCAGAAGAATAATCCCTGCCTCATCGGCGAGCCCGGTGTTGGCAAAACGGCTATTGCTGAGGGCCTTGCCCAGCGAATCGCTGACGGGAATGTACCTTACAAACTGAAAGACAAGGAAGTATTTTTACTGGATCTGACGGCTCTGGTGGCCGGTACCCAGTTCCGAGGCCAGTTTGAAAGCCGTATGAAGAGCCTGATCGGTGAAGTGAAGGCCTGCGGCAATATCATTTTGGTCATTGATGAAGTCCACAATCTGGTGGGCGCCGGCGACGCCGAAGGCAGCATGAATGCCGCCAATATTCTGAAACCTGCCCTGTCCCGGGGTGAGATCCAGGTTATTGGCGCCACTACTTTCAATGAATACCGGAAGCACATTGAAAAGGATGCTGCGCTGGAGCGCCGTTTCCAGCCTGTGACTGTGGCAGAACCCTCCCTTGAGGAGGCTTGCCAGATCATGCAGGGCATTGCTAAGGCATATTCCGAGTTCCATGGCGTTGCCATCTCCCCGGAGATTGCCCATCAATGTGTTATTCTCTCTGAGCGTTATATTACCGACCGCTTCCTGCCCGACAAGGCCATTGACCTGCTGGACGAAGCCTGTTCCGACCTGAATCTGCGCTGCAAGGAGATTTCCCTTTTGGCGGAAACCAAGAAGGAGCGGGACGATTACGAGTTGGAGCTTCGGATGCTCAATGAGCAGACGGAAAACCAGGATTTCGAACGGCTGGCCCATGTCCGCAGTAAGCTGCTGCAGTGCGCCGCAAGAATTGAGGAACTGGAGAAACTCCCCAAGCCTGCGGTGACCATGGAAAATCTGGCCCGCATCATTGAGCTGTGGACAAAAATTCCGGCCTCCAAGATCAAGGCCCAGGAGTATGAGCAGATCAAAAATCTGTCGGCTCGACTGAAGCAGCATATTGTAGGCCAGGATGAGGCGGTGGAGGAGGTTTCCCGGGCCATTCGCCGCAATCGTGTGGGCATTTCTCCCAAGAAGAAGCCGGTGTCCTTCATTTTTGTCGGCCCCACCGGTGTGGGTAAGACGGAACTGGTGAAGCGTCTGGCAGATGACCTGTTTAACAGCGTCGACAGCCTGATTCGGCTGGATATGTCGGAATTCATGGAAAAGCACACCGTTTCTAAGTTGATCGGTTCTCCTCCCGGCTATATTGGCTATGACGAAGCCGGTCAGCTGACGGAAAAGATCCGCCGCCGACCCTACTCTGTGGTGCTCTTTGACGAGATTGAAAAAGCCCATCCCGATGTATTGAATGTTCTGCTGCAGGTTCTGGATGATGGCCGCATCACCGATGCTCAGGGCAGGGTGGTAAATTTTGAAAACACCATCATTGTTATGACCAGTAACGCCGGTTCTGAAGGTCGTGTGGGTGGCATGGGCTTCGGCAAATCGGAAAACGATATGGCCAAGGAAAAGACCATGAAGGCTCTGCGGGAGTTCCTGCGGCCTGAATTCCTGAATCGTGTGGATGAGATTATCAGCTTTAACCACCTGTCGGAGGAGAATTTCCTGGGCATTGCGGACATTATGCTTGCAGAGCTGAAGAACAGCTTGGAAAATCGTGGCCTGACGCTGACCTGGGATGAATCCCTGCGGCAGCTTCTGGTGAAGGAGGCTTACTCCATTACCTATGGCGCCCGGAATCTGCGGCGTACCATCCAGCGGCAACTGGAGGATCCTATCGCTGAAAAGATCATAGATTCTTTTGAAACACCTATTTCTTCCATCCACATTACGGCGGAAGAGGGAAAGGTTTCTCTTTCCACGCAATAAGCATGACCCCGGAAGCGATTGCTTCCGGGGTTTCGTTATGCGTCCATTTTGTTGGAAATCTTATCGCCCATGGTCATGGCGGCGTCTTCTACCTTATCGGCGGCTTTTTGGAGAGCCTTCCGGGCGGGGCAGCCCCGGGGCAGCATCATTGCGGTGGCGGCGCCGGCGGCAACGCCAACACCCATGGAAATGGCAAGTCCTGTCAGTTTCATATTCCTCACTCCCTTCTTGGCTAGTATGCCCGGAAATCAAGGAGTTCGGTTTGGAAAATAATATGATAAATGGTTGTTTACACTACGATGGTGCCGTAGGGCGGGGGCTTGCCCCCGCCGCCGAAAAATGGTACATTTTTCGGATTTTCCGAAGGAAAATAAACACATTGTGCCTACGGCACGGCATTTTGTATCACAAAATGCCCGGCGGGAGCAAGCCCCCGCCCTACAATATCGCCATAGGGTGTATGTGTAAACAACAATTTACAGTTTCATAGCTTCCAATTCTTTTAGAATTTGCAGTTTTTCCACATTGTTTTGGTGGGTCACAGCCAAACGCAAGCCTTCCACAATCCGCTGATAGTATTCCGGCAGATGGCGGTTGCTGGTGTTTTGCATGGCCGGGGTGATATAACATTGTCCCGGAGTAAGCCTGGGCGCATCGGGTCGCCAGCGCACATCCATAACGGTGTACAGGAATTTGCCGTCCCGGACAATGGTTTCCGCTGTAATATACCAACCGGTGTCAGAAAGGTATTTGCGCAGCATGGGGGTTTTGCTTTGGCATTGGAGCACCAAAAAATATTGCTCCGAACGAAGCCATGGGGCATCCTCCAAAATGTGGATCATGGTATCGGCGCCCATGCCCGCACAGATCAGTGCATCAAAATCCCGGGGGATATCGTTTGCGCCATCGGACAGATGGAAGGTTATCTTGTCCCCAACGCCGTACTTTTCGGCATTACGCATGGCGCTCTGTAAAGGACCTTCATTGATATCCGCCGCAATAATGGATTTGACGTTGCAGTTTTTCAGCAAATAAATGCCCAAATAACCATGATCGCAGCCAATATCAGCGATACGAATATCGCCCTTGAGATAGCTGGCACATTCCAGTAAACGGTCAGAAAGGGGGATTTTCATAAGGATTCCTCCTAAGGTAAATGGCTGTTTACAGCGCCTCAGGCGCATCCCTTCTCCCTGCGAGAAGCGATTGCGGCTGCGCCGCTAATCGTGTAAACAACTATTTATCTCATTTATTCGGGATAAAGAATGAACGCCGTCCCGGCGTGTGCGGGACGGCGTTGCCGGTTATTTAGGCGTTCTTGCTCTGCTGGTCGGCTTCGTAGGCCTCCAGGAAGTGGTTGAGCTGCTTCAGGAAAGGTTCGCAGTCAATACCGTGAACCATGCAGGCTTCTTCCACGGTTTCGCCCCGGGAAGAGGGGCAGCCCAGGCAGTGCATGCCGATGGCGAAGAACAGGGGAGCGGCCTGAGGGGCTACGTCCAGCACATCGCCAATGATGGTGGTTTTTTCAATCTTAACAGCCATAATAATGACCTCCTATTTGTCTTTACCTGGCATATTATAACCGCTCAGGCGTAAAAAAACAAGAGGGAAAAACGGATATTTCACTTCTTTTCCGGGGAAACTTCCGGAGAGGTGATGAAATATGGCGAAACAGGGAATGAAACGGCCGGAGTATACCAGACTGCACCGGAAAAATGAAAATGCTCCGGTTCCGATCCTGCAGGGGAAGGCAAAATCCGGAAAGAAAAAGGCAAATGCCATCATTGCCGAAACCATGGGAGCGCAGCAAAAAGTCTGGCATGAAAAGCCGACTTCCAAGGTTTATCCGGCGCTGGATAATGATTTGGCAACGGATAACCTGGAAAATGATCTGACCATGGCCGACCTGCAGGACCTGCGGTAAATGGTTGTTTGCTGGATAACGGCCGTACCAAAACCTACCTCTGATGAGGGGGTGGCCCGCAGGGCCGGAGGGATAGAAAAACAGGTTTTGCTCCCAACAAAAGAGCGCTCCCACCTACGGCGGGAGCGCTGGGGCTTAATCCATACCGCCGGCTTTGACATAATCTGCCAGCAGATCCCGCGCGTAGATGCCGGGAGTGTATTCTTCTACCACTGTCAGCCGATTGGGGGCATAGACAGCGGTATAGCTGTCTACCACGATGTAGTAGGTTTTGTTGGGATCAATGGTCTCCCAGTTGCCGAAAACATGGTAGCGGTAGTCATCTGTGTTGATAAATCGCCGCAGCAGATCGCTTCCTTTGACAGAGCAAAGCACGATGTCATTATCGAATGGAAAAACGGATTGCAGGTCCGCATACCGCACCTCACCGGAGGACAGGCTGTAGGGACTTCTGCAGGAGAGGAAGCCACCGCCAAGGGTAATTTCGTATCCCTCTCCCCAGGTGGCAATACCCAGTTCAAAATACAGTTCAGCTACCAGGTCGCAGAGCCAATCGCTGCTGCGGTAGGAGGCGTTGATGCCGAGAACCTGATTGGCAGGGGAGATCTCGTCCTCGTACTTGGCCAGAAGATTTTCCACGATGGGATCATCCTCCATGGAGGCGTAGCTTGCGGTGGAAATCAGCTGGGCTTCGGTGACGGTGTAGCTGGCGGTGACGGAATTGATGGAGATTTCCACATGGGAAATGCCGCCGGAATTGTCACCCCGGTGCTGCAGATGGTAAACGCCGTACTGGTCGGTAGCCAGGTATTTTTGGTGGGTGTGGCCTTCAAAGACCAGATCCACATAGCCATCCGACAGGGAAACATCATAGTAATCTGAAAGCTGAGAGGCGGAAAAACTGCTGCTGCCGGAGGAACCCACACCATCATGGATGGCATACACAATAAAGTCCACGCCGCTTTCCCGCAGTCGCAGGGATTCGGCCTTGACCAGCCCGGTCAGCCGGCTGCCGGTAATGAAGTACACATCCTCCGTTTTGTCGGCGGAGATGGAGGAGTAGCAATCGCCCATGGCACCGATGATGCCGATTTGCAGACCGCAAACCTCCACCACGACGGAAGGCTGGCAGTACGCCACCCGGGTATCCGTGGTTCGATCATAGATATTGATGGCCAGGAACGGAAACTCTGCCGCGGCAGAATTTGTGATAATGGCATCTTCACCCCAATCATATTCGTGGTTGCCCAATGTCATGGCGGCAAAACCCAGTTCGTTCATCCAATCTGTGATGATCCGGCCCTGGGTAAGATTGGATTCGGAGCTGCCCTGCCACATATCGCCAACAGAAAGCAGAACCGTGTTTTCTGTGGCTTGCATATTTTTCAGATAAGTGGTCAGTTCATCCACGCCGGGATGACTGTCGCCGTCGGCCATTTTTCCATGGAGATCATTGATGGCGTAAAAGTCGATGGAAACCAGGAGCTTGGCGGCGCACACATCGCAATATCCATTGTCATTGGCGTCCACGTGGCTGTCGCAGCTGATGGAACCGGTGGTAGGGGAATCGGTTTCGGTGGGCTGCGTTGTGCCGCAGCCATTCAACAGCAGGCAAAACAGCAGAAAAAGCAGAAGGTATTTTTTCATAAAGGAGCCTCCGGGAGTCATATTGGGAACATTTTACCTCATATAGCGGTAAAAAGCAATGGGCGACAGGCGACTTTGACCATATTTGAACGGGAAAATACTTGACGCTATTTTACGCTTTGGATATAATGAAACCGGTGATGGGGGGATTCGGGCAGATAGAAATACCTGAGCCCACTCCTTAATGGGAGGAATAGCCGATGACAGTGGAAAAGATGACAGTAAATGGAAAATCCTACCGGATTTTGGCCTTGTTGGGGAAAGGAAAGGGAGGCTATTCCTATTTGGTAACAGACGAGGAAAAGGAATATGTCCTGAAGCAGATCCACCACGAGCCCTGCGACTATTATCAGTTTGGGGATAAACTCCGCGCGGAGCTGGACGATTATGCCAGACTTTCCGCTGTAGGGATTCCGCTGCCAACACTTCTGGATGCGGATGTGGAGAAGGAACGGATTCTGAAGGAATATATCCGGGGCGACACCGTGGATATTCTGGTCAAAACAGACCGTATGTGCCGGGATTATTACACGCAAATCCGGGAAATTTGCGGAAAACTCTACGCCGCCGGGTTGAATATTGATTATTATCCCACGAATTTTGTGGTGCGGGATGGCGTTTTGTACTATATCGATTTTGAATGTAACAGCTATATGCGGCAGTGGGATTTTGAAAACTGGGGTTGCAAATATTGGTGGAAAACGCCGGAATTTCTGGCGGCTTTTGGGTAATGGGAAGGAACAATATGAAACTGGATGGCTTTGGATTATTTGTAGAGGATATGGGCACCATGATCCGCTTTTACCGGGATGTACTGGGCTTTGAGATCAAAGACGGTGAGGATACCGCCAATGTGTACCTTGTGAAGGACGGTACTCTCTTTTTGCTGTATGGCAGAAAAGACTTTGAAAAAATGACCGGCAGAAAGTATGAATACATCAAGGGGTTCAATGGTCATTTTGAAATTGCGCTGTATGTGGACACCTTTGAAGAGGTGGACGCGGCCTATGAAGCCGCCGTTGCCAAGGGCGCGGTTTCCGTGCTGCCGCCGGAGACAGAATGTTGGGGTCAGAGAACCTGCTACATTGCCGACCCCGAGGGCAATCTTATTGAAATTGGTTCCTTTAACCGACCTTTTGTAAGAGAATAAGCGGAGGATATTATGAATGTACTTATTTTAATGGGCAGCCCCAGACTGCAGGGTAACACCGCTGAACTGTGCAAGCCCTTTATGGAAGAATTGAAAGCAAACGGCGCCCAGGTGCGCTATGTCACGCTGGCAGACAAAAACATCAAACCCTGCCGTGGCTGCTATGCCTGCCAGCAGGTAAGCGGAGAATACGGCTGCTCTGAAAGAGATGAGATGCCGGTGGCGGATATTTTGTGGGCCGATCTGATCGTGTTGGCCACGCCCATCTACGCTTGGTATTGCGCCGCGCCTATGAAAAATGCGCTGGATCGGCACTATGGCTTTAACAAGTATTACGGCAGCGGATCAGGCTCTCTTTGGGCGGGCAAAAAAGTGGCAATCATCGCCACCCACGGCTATGATGGTGCCTACGCTACCGACCCCTTTGAGATGGGCGTTCAGCGGCTGTGTATCCATTCGAACCTGGAATATGTGGGAATGTACAATGTGCAGGACCAGGATGACCTGGCTTCCTTCCAGACTGCCGAGGCGGTGGAGGGTGCCAAGGCCTTTGCGCGAAAGGTGCTGGCTTGATGGAATTGGAACAGATTTTGCGAAATTTCCTGGACGGGGATGGAAAACTCGTCGCATTTCCCGCCAAACGGAAAATGAAGATTTATGCCCTGTTTTATTTGTCGGAAAAGTTTGAGGAGAACCGGGACTATACGGAGCGGGAGATCAATGATTTGCTGCTTTCCTGGCATACTTTTGGCGATCCCGCAACGCTGCGCCGGGAATTATATGATTACCGTTTTCTGGACCGCAGCAGGGACGGCAAAGTCTACCGCCTGGCGGCACAGCAGCCGGAACCGGAGAAGCTGGGCGTGTAAATGACCCGGGCTTTCACTTTTTCGGTGGAGCAGCAGGGCTTTGTATAATCAAAGTGTCGCCGGGCCCCTACCCGGCGAGCAACAGTCCCCCGGACTGTTGCATTTGATGTTCAAATCCCTGCATATCTATATCATATCAAAAGAACCCATCCGAATGGATGGGTTCTTTTGATGGCGGAGCAGCAGGGATTTGAACCCTGGCAACACTTCCGTGTCCTACGAGATTTCGAGTCACGCCTCTTCGACCACTTGAGTACTGCTCCAAAGTCTTTGCATTATATCAGCAGCGGCGGGAAAAATCAAGGCTTCTTTTTGGCGATTTCCATCACATCACCCATTTTTTCCATGATTTTATTGTAATTTTCCCGGCGGTGGGGTTTTAGGCAGTTGGAGCAATCCTTGATTCCGTTTTCCAGGTAGGTAAAACTGCCGCCGCAGCTGTCACCCAGGCAGTACAACGGGCAGTAGCAGAACAGACAGCTGAAGCTTTCCGGATCCGCCCCCTTGTGGCAGGGAAAATACTCACATTCCTTATTCTGAAAGAAATCATAATTTGCCATGTTTTGTGCCTCCTTACACATTCGTCCAGGGGTATTCCGCTGGCGGTTCCAGAATGAATTCCATCTTTTTTCCGGTGGCTGGATGGCGAAAAGCCAATCTGTAAGACCACAGGGCAATTTCACAGGGGTCATTTAATTCGCTGTACTTCCGTTCTCCCACCAGGGGCAACCCCCGGGAAGCAAACTGCACCCGGATTTGGTGGGTGCGACCCGTTTCCAACAGGATTCGCACCTTGCTCATGCCGTTTTGGTGACGCAGTAATTGGTACTGCAGTGCTGCGGGCTGGATATCTTTGCCCGGCTGCGATGCCACATAGGTCATTTTCCGGGCCTTGTCCCGGCCCAGCAGATCACAAAATCTGCCTGATTCCTCTGCCGGCTTGCCATGTACCACGGCCATATATTCTTTCTGGAAGGCATCCTCCCGAATTTGACGGGAGAGCTCCGACGCGGCAGCGGCATTTCTCGCCACCACCATTAGTCCGGAAACCACCCGGTCTAACCGGTGAACCGTACGAAAGTCCCGGGTGTCCAGCTGCGCCCGCAGTAAATCCGGCAGGCCGCCGGGTTCATCCGTGGACAGTATCCGTGCCGGCTTGACGCAAACCACAATATCCTGATCTGCAAAAATGATTTGCATTAAAATTCCTCCCAAAACTGGCGAAACGCCGTGGGCAGCGCCACTTCCGATTCGATCTCCTCCCGGGAAAACCAGGAGTATTTCTCGCATTTTTCTCCAACTTCCAGATAAAAACCCCGCATTTTCCACTCAATATGTGAGAAAATATGGTTCCTTTCGGCCTGCCGACAGACATTTTTAACAGGCAGATCCAGCATCCCGATCGCCTGGGGCAGTTCCAGTATTCCGGGCGTTTCCGGAAACTGCCACAAGCCTGCCAGTAAACCCTTTTCCGGTCGCTTGAGAAGGGCGTACTGCCCGTCACAGCGCAGAATGAACAGAGTCTTCTCCTCGATCCGCCTGGGTTTTTTTCCGGTTTTCACCGGCAATTCGTCAGCGACTTTCTGGGCGCTTCCCCGGCAGAAACCCCGGCAGGGACATTGGGCGCAATCCGGTGCTTTGTTAGGGCCGCAAACGGTGGCGCCAAGTTCCATCAGCGCCTGTGTAAATTCTCCTGCAGCTTCCGGATAGATCCGCTCCAGCTCCTGCTGTACCTGTTTTTTGAAGGCCGGCTGATCAATGGGCGTATAGCTTGCCAACAACCGGGAAACCACACGCAGTACATTACCGTCCACCGCTGCGGTTTTTTGTCCGAAGGCGATGGAACAAATGGCTCCTGCGGTGTAAGCCCCAATGCCCGGCAGAGCCAAAACCGATTCGTATTCCCGGGGGAATACGCCGCCATAGCGCTCCATGATCAACTGGGCTGCTTTTTTCAGATTTCTTGCCCGGCTGTAATAGCCCAGGCCTTCCCAAAGCTTCAGAAGCGTTTCATCCGGAACGGCGGCCAAATCAGAAATCCCGGGCAATTCTGCCAGAAAGCGGCTGTAATAGCCTTTTACCGCTTCCACACGGGTCTGCTGCAGCATGATTTCCGAAACCCAGATGTGGTACGGCTCCCGATCCTGCCGCCAGGGCAGATCCCGTTTGTGATCGCGATACCAGGGCAGCACAGCCGCCGGCAGCTTTTGCAGAACAGTTTCCATGGGATTCACCTCATTTCTATTTTACATCCGCTGTCAAGGTTTTGACAAATGGCTATTTTTTTGCTACAATATAAACAATCACTATCTAGGAGCTATGCCCATGAAATCTATTTTCTTTCGGCTGGCCGCGGTTATGCTGTGCCTATGCCTCATAATGTCCTTATCCGCATTTTCTGCCCTGGCAGATGAAGCCCAGGCTCAGGATCTTCGGGGCAGTACCACCGTTAGCGGTTCCGGTTACTCCAGCTTCGGTTTTCTGCTCGACGGTGTCACCGGCACCTACCGCACATCTTCCGGCAACGCTGAGATCATCCTGAAAAATGACAGCGGCATGGGTGCGCTGTATCTGTTGTTTAATTTGGAATACGGCTGTTACACCGTCACGGATCTGGATTCCGGTAAGTCTGTCACCGCAGGTGAACACGGCTTCCTCCACGAGTATTTGGATTTGGTGGAAGCTTTCGGCTATTGCCCCACATCCGTCAGTCTTTCCTTTGACAGTGGGGCTGTGCGGCTTAGCGAAATCTATGTGTTCTCCGATGGTATGCCGCCGGAGTTTGTGCAGGTTTGGGAGCCTTCTCTGGATGGCGGCGCGGACATTCTGCTGCTGGCCACCCACGGTGATGATGATCAGCTGTTCTTTGCCGGCCTGCTGCCGCTTTATGCCGGTGAAATGGATTGCCGGGTGCAGGTGGTGTATTTGACGGATCACCGCAATCAGACCAACGCCCGGGTTCACGAAATGCTTAACGGATTGTGGGCCGTTGGCGTGGAGGCCTATCCGGTTTTCGGTGATTTTGCCGATTTCCGAGTGGATTCTCTCTCCGGCACATATGCCGAATACGCCCGACAGGGCACCGGCAAGGAGGAATTGCTGGATTTTGTGGTCAGCAATATTCGCCGCTTCCGCCCCCAGGTCATTATTGGCCATGATATCAACGGCGAATATGGTCATGGTATGCACATGGTCTACACCGACTTGCTGATCCAAGCTCTGGAACTGACCAATGATCCCACTGCTTTCCCGGCTTCCGCGGAAAACTATGGCACCTGGGATGTGCCGAAGACCTATTTGCATCTGTATGAGGAAAACCAGATCGTGCTGGATTACGACCAGCCTCTGGACTACTTCGAGGGACTCACCGCTTTCCAGGCAACCCAGAAATTGGGCTATCCATGCCATGTATCCCAGCAATACACCTGGTTTACCCGCTGGATCAACGGCAGTTCCGGCCAGATCACAAAAGCCACCCAAATTACCACCTATAATCCCTGCTATTTTGGACTGTACCGCAGTACGGTAGGCGCGGATGTTATGAAAAACGATTTTTTGGAGAATATCGTTACATACGCCCGGCAGGAGCAAATGGACCGGGATGCCGCGCAGGCGGTGTCAGCCCAAATTGAAGCCCTTGGCACCATCACGCTGGATTCTGCCGAGAGCATTGACGCAGCCCGAAACGCTTACAACGGCCTGACCGAAGGACAAAAACAGTTGGTGAATAACCTGGATGTTCTGGAGGCCGCGGAAGAAACCTATCAGGTGCTGCTGCAGGCGAAAGAAAACATGGATGCTGCTGATCTTGCCGCCGCGGAAGCCGTGATCGCCCTGATTGACCGGCTGCATTTTTCCGTGGAAGACAATACGTCTCTTGTGCAGGCCCGGGCTGCCTATGATGCCCTCACAGAAGAACAGAAGCTGCTGGTCACCAATTACAATGTATTGGATCAGGCGGAGCAAGAATACGCTGACCTGCTGCAGCAGGAACAGCAGCGGCTGGAGCAGGAACGGTTAGCGCAGGAGAAATTGGCGCAGGAACGCCGGGAATTGGTTCTTTTGTGCGTGATTTTAGCCGTGCTGCTCATTTTGTTGGTGGCAGCAATCCTTCTGCTGTGGCGAAGAAAGCAAACTGCCGGCAAAAAATAAAAAATTTTCAAAAAAACAAAAAAAGTACTTGCTTTTTTCCAACACTTATGCTATCATATCCTAGCGCTTGAACGAGCGCATATGCGCCGATAGCTCAGTTGGATAGAGTGACTGACTACGAATCAGTAGGTCGGGGGTTCGAGTCCCTTTCGGCGTACCAATAAAAGACGCAGTGGATGACAGATCCTCTGCGTCTTTTATTTTGCATTGGAACAGGGACTCGAACATCTAAATGCGGCGCGGACGAGCGACGCCGGCGAGGGCTGGACCGAGCCGAACCTCTATCTGCGCCTGTGGC
>JAZOBI010000036.1:0-6150 GCA_045595885.1 Faecousia sp.
CATACGCGCCTATTTTGCCGCAAAAATCTTTCAAGTTTGTCATTGCGAGGAGGGCTTTGCCCGACGTGGCAATCCGTACTCCTTAGATGCGAAGCATCCTGTCGGCCCATAGGGCCGACAATGTTCAAACAGTACGATAAACCGCAATTCACCACTTTTTCAACACGCACAAGCAAAGGCAGGGAATCCCCCTACCTTTGCCTTTTGATATATGGCTGTGGGGCAATCAGAAATTGCCAACTTCCTGGTTTTTCAGCTGAAGCTGCAATTTGTCAGCGATAAGGGCAATAAACTCCGAATTGGTGGGTTTTCCCTTGGTATTGCTGACGGTGTAGCCGAAGAACCGCTGGAGGGTATCCAAATCACCTCTGTCCCAGGCCACTTCGATGGCGTGCCGGATGGCTCTTTCAACGCGGCTGGGGGTGGTCTGGAAGGTCTTGGCCACCTGGGGGTAGAGGACTTTCGTGATGGCATTGATCACATCCATATCATTGACGGCGATAATGATGGCCTCACGAAGGTATTGATAGTCCTTGATATGGGCGGGCACGCCAATTTCGTGGATGATGCCGGTGACCAAACTTTCGATGCTGGTTTTGTCGCCGCCCTTTCCGGGAGCCAGCCGTGGATTACTGCCGCCCCGGATTTCCTCCAGCCGTTCGGCCAGGGCGGTCATATCGCAGGGCTTGAGCATCAGGTACCGGACACCGAGGCCTGCCACGGTGGAGGCCACATAGTCGGTGATAAACCCGGATGTAACCAAAATAGCGGGCCGATGCTCCATCTGGGAGATGGCCTTGAGTACGCTGATGCCATCCCGCTTGGCCAGCATCAGATCCAACACCAATACTTGGGGCTTTAGTTCCGAAATCCGGCGAATAGCCATTTCGCCATCGCCCGCAGTGCCCAGCACACGGAATTGCTCGCTCTGGTGTAAGGTATTCGTCAAATTTGCGCAGAAATCTTCCGCGCTGTCAGCAATAAAAACAGTTGTCTGGTTTTCCATGTTCGTGTTCTCCTGTCATATAAATTTCGTCCGTTGCCGGGGCGACTTTGGTGGAAACGACATAAATAATGTAGCATAATGCATCACATTTTGCAAGGAAAAATAGAAACATTCGCTCGTCAAAAACCGACGAAAATATAGAAAATACAGTAAAAACAAGAACTTTACGACAATAAACGACAAAAACGGCCGAAAAAGCTCTTTTTTAGGAACGGGGAAAGGGCAGTTGACGGCGGAAAAAACTTGATGTACAATAAACAAAAAATAAACCGAAAGGGGAAACACATTTATGAATGAATTCTGGAACCTGGATCCCATCTATAAGGGCTTTGATGATCCGGCATTTGAGGCGGATATGGCTGCCCTGCGGCAGTATGTGACCGACTACAATGCCTTTGCCGGCACATTATCCACCCTGGAGCCTCTGGAAGGCCTGCGCGCAGGCATCGCCTGGGAAGAGAAGATCGCTGATCTCGTGATGAAGCTGGCTGGTTTTGCTTCTCTGCGGCAGTCCACCAATACCCGTGACACCGAGGCCGGCTCCCGCCTGGGTCAGATCATGCAGCTGATTTCCGCCACCGCCGGCTCTCAGACCGCCTGGAAGCAGTGGGCCACAGCCCTGCCCAATCTGATGGAGCTGGTCAAGGGCGACGAAGAACTGGTCGTCTACGCCTATCTGTTTGAGAATCTTCTGAAGGACAGCACCCATTTGCTGGGCGCTCAGGGCGAAGAAATCTGTGCCAAGCTGGGCCTGTCCGGCGGCAGCGCCTGGGCAGACCTGCAGGGTTATCTGACCTCCACCGTTCCCGTTTCCTACAACGGCGAAACCACCAATTTGTCCGCTATTCGCAATATGGCATATGATTCTGATCCCGCGGTCCGTAAGGCCGCTTACGAGGCGGAGCTTAACTGCTATGACCGCATCAAGGATTCCGTTGCCTTCGCGCTGAACTCCATCAAGCTGGAAACCATTTCCGATTGCCAGCTGCGTGGTTATGCTTCTCCCCTGGACCGCACTCTGGAGAATTCCCGGATGCAGCGGGCTACTTTGGAAGCTATGCTGGGTGCCATGGATGAGTACCTGCCCAAGTTCTGGCAGTATTTGAAGACCAAGGCCAAGGTTTTGGGCCATGAAAACGGCCTGCCCTGGTACGATCTGTTTGCCCCCATGGGTTCCTCCGCTTCCAAGTACACCACCGAGGAAGCCAGAGAAATTCTGGTGAAGCTGTTCTCCGGCTTTGATCAGGAGTTGGCCGATATGATCGCCAGAGCCTTTGACGAGGCCTGGATCGACTTCTATCCCCGTGATGGCAAGTCCGGCGGCGCTTTCTGTGCCGGTGTGGAATGTCTGGGTGAGAGCCGGATTTTGACCAATTTCGACGGCCAGTTCGGCGATGTGGTCACCCTGGCTCACGAGCTGGGTCACGCCTTCCACAACCAGTGTATCAACGACCATCGCCCCCTGAACAAGGACTATTCCATGCCCGTGGCGGAAACCGCCTCCACCTTCAATGAGTGCGTTCTGATGGCGGCGGCCATTGCCGATGCCAAGAGTGATGACGAGCGTCTGGCGCTGATCGAATCTCAGTTGCAGGATGCCACCCAGATCATCTGTGACATTTATTCCCGTTTCCGCTTCGAGGCAAAGGTTTTCGAAAACCGGGAAGAGCAGTTTATGGATGCGGATACCCTGAGCCAGTTCATGCTGGAAGCCCAGAAGCAGAGTTACGGCGACGGCCTGGATCACAATGTGCTGCACCCCTATATGTGGGTCTGCAAGGGTCACTACTACGGCCCCACCTTCTACAATTTCCCCTATGCCTTCGGCGGCCTGTTTGCCCGGGGCTTGTACGCCCAGTATATGCGTGACGGCGCAGCCTTTGTACCCAAGTACAAGAAGCTGCTCTACACAACCCCCATCGCTTCTGTGGAAGACACCGCCAAGGTGGCCGACATCGACCTGACCGACAAGAATTTCTGGCGCAGCGCCCTGCAGATGATCGCTGATCAGATCGACCTGTTCTGCCAGCTGGTGGAGAAATAAAAGTCAGATAAATTGTTGTTTACACATACACCCTACGGCACCATCGTAGTGTAAACAACCATTTACCGCAACAAAGGAGAATAAATATGGACAATCGTGTTCGATCCCTGATGGATTTTTTGGATGCCTCTCCCAGCGTATTCCACGCTGTGGCCAATCTGGAAAAGGTGCTGAAAGAGGCCGGCTACACTTACCTCAGTGAGTCTGCCGACTGGAATCTGGTACCCGGCGGTAAGTATTACACGACCCGTGGCGGCGCGGCGGTTATTGCCTTCCGGATTCCCGAAGACAACCCCAGGGGCTTTATGCTCTCTGCCAGCCATGCTGACCGTCCCTGTTTCAAGGTCAAAGAAAACCCGGAGCTCACCGGTAAGTACACCCGTCTGGCGGTGGAGCGTTACGGCGGTATGCTGATGGCGCCCTGGCTGGATCGCCCGCTGTCCGTTGCCGGCCGTGTGCTGGTGGAAACGGAAACCGGCGTTCAGACCAAGCTGATCAACCTGGATAAAGATCTGCTGCTGATCCCCAATGTGGCGATCCACATGAATCGCCAGGCCAATGACGGCTACAAGTGGAATCCCGCCGTGGATCTGCTGCCGCTTATGGGCGGCAAGGATGCAGAGGGTAAGTTCTTCGCGCTGGTGGAAGAAGCCGCCGGCGGCAAGGTGCTGGGTCATGACCTGTATCTCTACATCCGCCAGAAGGCCGCTGTTTGGGGCTTGGAGGAGGAGTATGTGTCCTCCGCCGCTTTGGACGATCTGGCTTGCGCCTGGGGCTGCGCCCAGGGCTTCCTGAAGGCGGAGCGAAGCGATGCCGTCCCCGTGCTGTGCGTGTTTGACAGCGAGGAAGTGGGCTCGTCCAGCCTGCAGGGTGCGGATTCCGATCTGCTGACCCATACTCTGGGCCGCGTTTGTGCCGCTTTGAATCTGAATCTCGCTCAAATGCAGAGTCAGAGCTTGATGATCTCCGCTGATAATGCCCATGCGGTGCATCCCAACCATCCCGAATTTGCCGATGCCAACAATGCCCCTGTGGTAAATGGCGGCCTTGTGCTGAAGTCCAACGCCAACCAGCGCTACACCACCGATGGCGCCTCCGCTGCCCTGTTCCGCAAGGTTTGCGAAAAGGCGGATGTGCCGGTGCAGACCTACTGCAACCGGGCGGATCTTATGGGCGGCTCCACTTTGGGAAATATTTCCGTGACCCACGCCTCCGTGCTGTCTGCCGACATCGGCCTGCCTCAGCTGGCCATGCATTCCTGCTATGAAACCGCGGGCGTCAAGGATGTGGCTTATTTGGAGGAAGCCATGGCTGCCTTCTACGGCTGTGCGCTGACCATCGAAAACGGAAACTATACGCTGAAATAAAAAACGCCTCGGGGTGCGACCTGCACCCGGGGGTTTTTTTGCGGATTATTTCTTCTTTTTCTTTTTCTGGGGATGCTTTTTTGCCGTTGCCTGCTTTTCTGTCTTGTTCAGGTACAGCGCGTACACAACAGCGGCTACTACGGCCAAAGCAGCTACCACCAGGAAGATGATCTGACCCACATCCAGGTTACCTGTTGTCGTTGTGTTACCCTTATCGTCATCATCATCTTCCTCCATCTCCTTGTAGGAGCAGAGGGTGCAGAAACGGTAGGAATCTGTGCCGACAGTAACCCAATCACCCAGAACATGCTTGCCGGTGGCGGGGACGGTATCGCCCTTCAGCACCAGGATACCGCAATCTTCGCAGTAGGCATCGCCGGTGTAGCCGTCCTTGCAGCCGGCTTCCTGCTTGTTGCGGACTTCGGTGCGGACGTGAAGACATTCCAGCTCCTGGGTTTCCCGCAGACCGCAGATGGTACAGGTGCGGGCCTGGATGCCGGGTTTGCCGTTGTTGGGTTCAATGACAGTTTCCCAATTGCCGAAGGTGTGCTCACAGCTGGATTGGTCTACCGATTCTTCCGTGCCGTTTTCTGTGCCCCAGACGGAAACCGTCAGGCTCAGGGCCAGAATAAGAACCAGCAAAATACAACTAAGTTTACGCATTTATTTTCTCCTTTTTGGAATTTTTCCCTATCATAGCACAGTTTTCGCCATTTGGGAAGATGTTTTTCACGGCATTTTCGCCATTTTTAGCATTTGTCTGCCGGCAAAGGAAGAAGGCTCCGCCGTTGGGCGGCCTCACATGGGGATTTATAGGGTTTTGAATGAATCTATTCCTCCACAGCAGCCCCCGCTGTCCTTGGAATACATCCAGTATTCCCGCGGCCTCCGGTGACTACTGTGAAGAAAAATCTTCTGTTCAAAACTGCGAAGCACTCCAAAGCGAGAGATTTTTTCTCAAGACAAGATAAAAAGCCACGGCAAGGCTGACGCCTGCCGCGGCATTTTGTTGCGGTATTGGGGAAAAAGATCCGCTCTGGAGCGTATAAATCCCTATGCGAGGTCGCCCTTGGCGGAGCCTTTCTGTGCAAACAGGGCAGATCAGGCTTTTTCCAGAGCCAGTGTACGGGTGGGCTGGTCGCAGACCTCACTGGGTCCAAAGTACTGGATGGCGCCGGGGTAGACATAGCAGGTTTCCAGAGCCCAGGTTTCTCTGTTTGCGGCAAAATACTGGAAGGGCTTGCCGTCCAGCTCTACCAAAGCCTTGCGGATCACGGGCTTGTCGGCGCCGTGACGGCGCTCCATATTCATCATCTTGGTGATGGGCATACCGCCGGCCACCCACTCTTCGGCGGGTGCCTGCAGGTTGGAGATCTTGGACAGATAGCCGGTGTAGCCGTACTGGATCAGCATGAAGGCGTTGTAGCCCAGGGAGTAACAATAGTCAGCATCGAAATTAGAGGGGAACGCGCAGCGGCCTTCATAGCCCAGGAAGTGGTGCTGGGCAGAGAACTTGCCCTTGTAGGCGCCGGCTTTCTTGCGGGCTGCCAGATTTTCCTTGACCATGGCGGAGAACAGCTTCTCGGATTCGATCAGAGAAACCTGCACATTGCCGTGGGGATCACGCTCCAGGAACAGCTGTTGCTGAATGGCCTCCGGCAGGATGGCAAACACAGCCATAGATGCCGCGGTAAGGCCTCTTTCGATGAAGGCGTACTTTTCCTGCCAGGAAT
>JAZOBI010000037.1:0-10172 GCA_045595885.1 Faecousia sp.
TCTTCGTTGCCGTTGATATAGCCGTCGATCACATTGTCGCGGCCGGGGCGGCCCAGATCGGGGCGGAAGGGCAGGCTCAAAGTCTTGGGATGCTGACGCAGGAACCAGGTATCCGCCTTGCCGCCGGCAAGGCGCACACAATGGACTCTGGACTGTTGACCGGCGCCAACGCCGATGGCCTGGCCGTCATAGGCAAAGCAAACGGAATTGGACTGGGTATATTTCAGGGTGATCAGGGAAATGATCAAATCGATTTTGGCGCTTTCGGGCAGTTCCTTGTTGGCAGTGACGATGTTTTCCAGCAAATGGCTGCCAATCTTGAAATTATTGCGGCCCTGCTGGAAGGTGATGCCGAAGATCTGCTTGGTCTCTTCCTCCGCGGGAACATAGGCAGGGTCGATGGCTACCACGTTGTAGCTGCCCTTGCGCTTGTTGCGCAGAATTTCCAGGGCTTCATCGGTATAACCGGGGGCGATGACACCATCGGACACTTCCGGGGCGATCAGCTTGGCGGTCATCTCGTCGCACACATCGCTGAGCGCCACCCAGTCACCAAAGGAACACAGACGGTCGGTGCCACGGGCACGGACATAGGCGCAGGCCAAAGGATTCTCGTCCAGACCTTCCAGGTCTTCCACAAAGCAGGCCTTCTTCAGCTCCAGGGGCAACGGTTTGCCAACGGCGGCAGAGGTGGGTGAAACGTGCTTAAAAGAGGTGGCGCAGGGCATTCCGGTGGCTTCTTTCAGCTCTTTGACCAGCTGCCAGGAATTCAAAGCGTCCATAAAGTTGATATAGCCGGGACGACCGTTCAAAATGGTGATGGGCAGGTTGCTGCCATCGTGCATATAGAGCTTCGCCGGCTTCTGATTGGGGTTGCAGCCGTATTTCAGTTCAAATTGATTCATGGGTTTGGCCTCCACATTTTATGATATCCCCACATGATGTCATTGCGAGCCAGTGCGCACACCGGCGTGGGAATCCCCTGGTCAGAGGGGAAAACCAAAATCTTTGGGGATTGCCACACCAGCCTGCGGGCCGGTTCGCAACGACAGCTTCCTTTATTGGTGCTTATTGATGATTCTCTGCTCAAACTTGCCGGTTTGGATGTCGGTGAACCGGACAAACAGGGAAATCTTATTGGCTTCGTTCAGGTTATTCCACAGCATTTCGGTGAAGCTGTCAATATCGCCCTCGATGGCAACGCGCTCCGGCTCACCCTGGAAGGTGGGGATGACGGGATTGCCGTCGCAGACATAGGTGTGCAGGAAATGGCCCAGACCTGCCTGGCCGGGATATTCCCAGAAATACCGGGCGCAGCCCTTGCCTGACCGGTCGGCGGCCTTCAAAATGGACATCTTATAGCTGCCATCGCCGGCCGCGAGACCGGAAATGCGGGGTGTCCAGTTGGGGCCATCGTCTTCAAACATCCGGGTACGCAGGGCGGCTTCCCAGCTTTCTCCACGGCCCAGATACTCCCAGATGGTGTCGGTCTGGTCGCCGTTGGTAACGATGAGGCCGCGGCCACACTCCCGAACGGGATGGTAGATGATCAAATGGGGATCCTTCATCAGCGAAGGATCGTGGGCTTCCGTGCGGATGCCGTCGGGCTCCCGGATGAACACCCGGTTGCGGGAGTTGACGGAGCGGCCCATGATGAAGTAGGCGCTTACCGCGGTCTTGCCGTCGGGGGAAATGCCCAGCACGATACCGCGGCCGGGATAGGTATTATTGGCCAGCTTTTCGGCAAGGCAGCCGATTTCGTAGACGTTCATAGATATTCTCCTTTGTAGGGGCGAATCACGAATCGCCCACCGGTAATGTTGGAATTTCACGGGCGATTCGTGAATCGCCCCTACGAAAATTTATCGAATAATGACCGTTCTGCCGTCTACGCGGATGCGATCCTCGCAGAAAGCTTTCACTGCCTGAGGCAGCAAAATCCACTCCACCTGCTCCATAATGCGCCGCTGCAGTGTTTCGGGGGTGTCATCAGGCAGTACCTGCACACTCTTTTGGGCAATAATGGGGCCGCCGTCACATTCCTCGCTGACAAAATGCACCGTGGCGCCGGACAGCTTGACGCCGTAGCGCAGCGCTTCCTCATGGACACGCAGGCCGTAGTAGCCTGTGCCGCAGAAAGAAGGAATCAGCGCCGGATGGACATTCATAACGGCGTTGGGATAAGCGGAAACCAATTCCCCGGTGAAGACGGTCATACAGCCTGCCAGCACCACCAGGTCGATCCGCAGCTTTTTCAGCAGTTCCACCAGGGCTACGGTAATGGCCTGATTGGAGGCAAATTCCTTGCGGGGCAGCACAAACCCTTCGATACCGGCATTGTTTGCCCGCTGCAGCGCATAGGCATCGGCCTTGGTGGAGATCACGGCGGTGATTTCACCGCTACCCAATTCTCCTCTGCCCTGGGCATCGATCAGCGCCTGCAAATTGGTGCCGCCGCCGGAAACCAATACGGCAATCCGCTTCATTCCAGGATCACCTTTTCTTCATTCTCGATGATTTCACCGATGACATAGGCAGTTTCGCCATGGGTCCGGAGGATTTCCAAAGATTTTTCCACCTGATCGGCAGGCACCACGATGCTCATGCCCACGCCCATGTTGTAGGTATTGTACATATCCCGCTCCGGCACATTGCCGACCTTCATAATCAGATCGAAGATGGGCAGCACACGCACCGCGCTCTTGTCGATCTTGGCGCAGAGGCCATTGGGGATGGAACGGGGAATATTTTCATAGAAACCGCCGCCGGTGATGTGGGAAATGCCCTTCACATCCACCTGTTCCAGCAAAGCCAGCACGGACTTGACATAGATCTTGGTGGGAGTCAGCAGGGTTTCGGCAATGGTTTTGCCGCCCAGTTCCTCTCTGGCTTCGTAGAGAGAAGGGGGATTATTGTCGATGTCGAACACTTTGCGGCACAGGGAGAAGCCATTGGAGTGGATACCGGTGGAAGCCAGCGCGATCACCACATCCCCGGCACGCATCCGGGTATTGTCGATGATCTTCTTTTTATCCACCACGCCCACGGTGAAGCCGGCCAGGTCATAGTCCTCCAAAGGCATCAGGCCGGGATGCTCCGCAGTTTCGCCGCCGATCAGTGCCGCGCCGGACTGGACACAGCCCTCTGCCACGCCGGAAACGATGGTGGCGATCTTTTCGGGATAATTCTTGCCGCAGGCGATGTAATCCAGGAAGAACAGAGGCTTGGCGCCGCAGCAGATCACATCGTTGACGCACATGGCAACGGCGTCGATGCCGATGGTGTCGTGCTTGTCCATCAAAATGGCCAGCTTGACCTTGGTGCCGCAGCCGTCGGTACCGGAAACCAGCACAGGCTCCTCGATGCCCTTCAAATTCAGGCCGAAGCAGCCGCCAAAGCCGCCTACATCGTCCAGACAGCCCTCGTTTTTGGTTCGGGCAATGTGGCGCTTCATCAGTTCAACACTCTGATAACCTGCTACAATGTCCACGCCGGCAGCGGCGTAGCTGGCAGATTGGGAATTGTTATGATCCATATTTATGCTCCTTATATCCGTGTCATTGCGAGGAGGCCCCAGGCCGATGTGGCAATCCCCTAAAGATTTCTGTCGCCTTGGGAGATTGCCACGACATGAGCGCGCACCGGCTCGTAATGACATCTTTTTATTCCTTGCCGTTCCAGCAGTAGGTGCAGATTTTGTCACGGTCCAGGCCGATGGCTTCCAGTACACCGTCCAGGCTCTGATAGCCCAGGCTGTCGAAGCCAAACTTTTCGCTGATGGCTTTCAGCATACATTGGCCACGCTCCGTTTTGCTGTCGGCATATTCGTCGATATGGTTGTGGCCTTCGTCGCCCTCCAGTTCCTGAATGACCCGGCGGGCCAGCAAGTCCATATCGGAATTGCCCCGGGAGAAATTGAGGTATTTGCAGCTATACATAATGGGCGGACAGGCCGAACGCATATGCACTTCCCTGGCGCCGGATTCATAGAGGAAATCCACCGTTGCCTGCAGCTGGGTGCCCCGGACAATGGAATCGTCCACGATCAAAAGTTTCTTGTCGTGAATCAGTTCCGGAACGGGAATCTGCTTCTTTTCCGCCACTTCCGCCCGGATCCGGGGATCGCTGGGTGTGAAGGAGCGGCTCCAGGTGGGCGTGTACTTCACATAGGGACGGGCAAAGGGGGCGTAGGACTTGTTGGAATAGCCGATGGCATGGGGAATACCGCTGTCCGGCACGCCAGCCACATAATCCACTTCCGGATGGGTGCCGGCCGCCATCTCGTCCCGGGCCATGATCTGACCGTTGCGGTAGCGCATGACTTCCACATTGACACCCTCGTAATTGGAGTTGGGGTAGCCGTAATAGGTCCACAGGAAGCCGCAGATCTTCATATCCTTGCCGGCGGGAGAAAGCACTTCCATGCCGCTTGCGTTGATTCTGACGATCTCTCTGGGGCCCAGTTCGTAACAATCCTGGTAGCCCAGCTTGTGATAGGCAAAGGATTCAAAGGAAACGCAGCAGCCATCCAGATTCTGACCCACCAGCACAGGTAGTCTGCCCAGCTTATCCCGGGCGGCGATGATCTCACCCTCACGGGTGAGGATCACGATGGTCACGGAGCCCTGGATCATATCCTGGGCGTGCAAAATGCCATCCACCAGGTTGTCCTTTTGGTTGATCAGCGCAGCGGTCATTTCCGTGGAATTGATCTTTCCGGAGGACATGGCCATGAACTGATGGCCATGGTCGGAAAAATAGTCGTTCATGAGTTGCTCGGAATTGTTGATGATGCCCACCGTGGAAATGGCGAACAGGCCCAGGTGGGAACGCACCAGCAGAGGCTGGGGATCCGTATCGGAAATACAGCCGATGCCGGCATAACCGCAGAATTTGGGCAGGTCATTCTCAAATTTGGTGCGGAATGGGGTATTTTCAATGTTGTGGATTTGCCGTTGGAAGCCGTTCTCTCCCAGCATGATCATGCCGCCACGCTTGGTGCCCAGGTGGGAGTGGTAGTCCACACCGAAGAACACATCCGTAGTCACATCACGCCGGGCAACGGCACCGAAAAAACCACCCATATGGTAGTCCTCCTTGGAGTAGTTGTGCAAAATAGCGGCGTAGCCGCAATACCTTCTCCCGGGGAGAAGGTGGATCAAAATACGCCCGGAGGGCTATTTTGAGACGGATGAGGAAAGCGGGTGGGACGGCAAAATGCAGAAAACGGCATAGGCTTTCTAAAACTTATACTTTTCAACAGGTCTGAAAACGATTCTGTTTTGAATGTTTTCTGCCCGCATTCCACATCCGCTTCGGTCGCTTCGCTTCCCTCAGCACCTTCTCCCCGGGAGAAGGCAGGGCGGCTGCGCCGCGTCAATTTCAGGCAAAGAACAGCTTGTTCAGGGTCATGGGATCAATGTACTGGCCGTCCTTGTAGACACGCATATTGCCGGAGGCAACCTCGTCGATGAGCATCACGTTGCCCTGAGGATCATAGCCAAACTCAAACTTGATGTCATACAGCTCCATGCCCTTGGCGGCCAGATCGTCAGCCACGATCTTGGTGATGGCCTGGGTCTGGGCCTTCAGATCCTCATACTGCTCGTCGGTCATGACACCAATGGCCACCAGGGCATCCTTGGTGATCAGCGGATCGCCCTTGGCATCGTCCTTGAGGGTGGTTTCCACATAGGAAGGCAGCTTGGCGCCGGACTCGATCAAGGCACCGTAACGGCGAATGAAAGAACCCACGGCGCGATTGCGGCAGATGACCTCCAGGCCCTTGCCGAAAACCTTGGCAGGCAGTACTTCCATGGTGGTATCCTCCAGATTGGCGGAAACATAGTGGGTGCGGATGCCGGCGGCGTTGATCTTCTCGAAGAAATAGATGCTCATGCGCAGGTTCACATCGCCCACGCCCTCGATGGTCAGGCCGACGGAATTCTCGCCGGGGTCAAACACGCCGTCCTTGCCGGTGCAGTCGTCCTTGAATTTCAGCAGGCAGTTGCCATTGGGGAGCTGGTAAACGTTCTTGGTTTTGCCGGTGTACAGAAGCTTCAGGTTTTCCATAAATTAATACCTCTTTCTAAAAAATAATACTGATAGGGTTGTTGATTGCAAATTATTGCAGGGCGGCGTCTTTTGCCAGCACTGTGGCAGCGTCGGATGCCCGCTTGGCATCCAGCTTTTCCGCCAGCTCCGGTTCGGTGACCGCCAAAATCTGGATGGAAAGCAAAGCGGCATTGACGGCTCCATCTACGGCCACGGTGGCGACAGGAATGCCGGAGGGCATCTGTACGGTAGACAAAAGGGCATCAATGCCGTTGGGGAATGTGGTGGATTTCATGGGAATGCCGATGACAGGCAGGGTGGTATTGGCGGCCAAAGCGCCTGCCAGGTGTGCGGCCATACCCGCTGCGGCGATGATGACGCCGAAGCCGTTATTGCGGGCGTTCAGGGCAAAATCCCGGGCCTGGACCGGTGTGCGGTGGGCAGAATAGACGTGCGTTTCATAGGGCACGCCAAAGGCCTGCAGGGTATCAGCGGCTTTGCGGACTACCGGCAGATCAGAGTCGGAGCCCATGATGATTGCAACCTTCTTCATAAAAGACACCTCCGTATGGATTCATAATGGGAGTCATGAGAAACAGATTTTTCGTCGGACAGCGAGAGATTTTTTCGCGATTCAAGTTGTGAGGCCGCGGGAATGCTTTGTGTATTGCAAGGCATCACAATGTAGAATTACGGAGAAAGATCCGGGGTTCCGGCCAAAAGATGTTACGAACGACGGAAAAACGAAAAAGGCGCACTCTCCCCATCTGAGGAAAGTGCGCCCAGACGGTCGGCTGAAAAACGGCATACCCTGCTCCATGTGGTTCTCCACTGATTCCGTCAGTCACAGGGCTGTCAAAATTACGAGTCGATTATACCATAACTTGCCCATATTCGTCAACTGTAGAAAGGACAAAAAGGGGGAAGAAATCGGAAAATTTTCTTGTATACTTTGTGCAGCTGCCCTGCAGCAAAAAGCCCCAACCGGGCGGTTGGGGCTTTTGGGTATTGCGTTTGCTTAGTACATACCGCCCTGGGCTGCGGCAGCGGCCATAGCAGCATCGGCAGCAGGATCGGGCTTGTCAGCCACCAGGCTCTCGGTGGTCAGCACGCAGGAAGCGATGGAGGCGGCATTTTCCAGAGAGGAACGGGTCACCTTGGTTGGATCGACGATGCCGGAGGCGATCATATCCACATATTCCTCGGTGTAGGCATTGTAGCCCCAGCCGATCTTTTTGGAGGAGCGGATCTTCTCGAAGACAACGCTGCCGTCTACGCCGGCGTTTTCGGCGATCTGGCGGATAGGCGCCTGCAGCGCGGTGGCGATGATCTTCGCGCCGGTCTTTTCGTCGCCGGAGAGGGTCTTGATCAGCTTCTCAACCGCGGCGATGGCGTTGACCTGGGCAGTACCGCCGCCGGCCACGATGCCTTCTTCCACAGCGGCCCGGGTGGCGTTCAGCGCGTCTTCCACGCGCAGCTTCTGCTCCTTCATGGCAACCTCGGTCTGGGCGCCAACCTTGATGACGGCAACGCCGCCGGAGAGCTTGGCCAGCCGCTCCTGCAGCTTTTCCCGGTCGTAGTCGGAATTGGTGGTGGCGATGGCGGAACGGATCTCGTGAGCCCGGTGGGCAATGGCCTCGGGCGCGCCAAAGCCGTCGACGATGGTGGTATTGTCCTTGGTGACGACTACCTGACGGGCGCGGCCCAGATCAGACAGCTGGGTGTCGGTCAGTTCCATGTTCAGCTGGCTGGAAATCACGGTGCCGCCGGTGAGAACGGCGATATCCTGCAGCATTTCCTTGCGGCGGTCGCCAAAGCCGGGGGCCTTGACACAAACCACATTGAAGTTGCCACGCAGGCGGTTCATCAGCAGGGTAGCCAGGGCATCGCCCTCCACATCCTCAGCGATGATGATCAGCTTCTTGCTGGCCTTGACGATGGGCTCCAGAATGGGCAGGATCTCCTGGATGGAGGCGATCTTCTTATCGGTGATGAGAATGAACGCATCGTCGATGACGGCTTCCATCTTGTCGGTATCGGTGACCATGTAGGGAGAAATGTAGCCCCGGTCAAACTGCATACCTTCCACCACTTCCAGGCCGGTTTCGGCGGTCTTGGACTCTTCGATGGTAATGACACCCTCGGTGCCAACCTTCTCCATAGCCTCCGCGATCAGCTGGCCGATGGCGGGATCGCCGGAGGAAACGGTGCCAACCCGGGCGATATCCTCAGAGCCGTTCACGGGAACGGAATTGGCCTTGATCTCGGCCACAGCGGCGGCAACCGCCTTCTCGATGCCCTTGCGCATAACGATGGGGTTGGCGCCGGCGGACAGATTCTTCAGGCCTTCCCGGGTGATGGACTGGGCCAGCACCGTGGCAGTGGTGGTGCCGTCGCCGGCCACATCGTTGGTCTTGGTGGCCACTTCCCGGATCAGCTGGGCGCCCATGTTTTCAAAAGCATCCTCCAGCTCGATCTCCTTGGCGATGGTGACGCCGTCATTGGTAATAAGCGGCGCGCCGTACTTCTTGCCCAACACTACATTACGGCCCTTGGGACCCAGGGTAACCTTAACGGTATCGGCCAGCTGGTCGATGCCGGACTGCAGCTTCTTACGGGCGTCTTCGCCGTAAACAATGATCTTTGCCATAGAAAAATTCCTCCTTAGTCAGTCACAACAGCCAGGACATCGTCCTGCTTGACGAACTTATATTCCACTTTGTCCAGGGTAATGTCGGTGCCGACAAACTTGCCGAGAACCACCTTGTCGCCCACCTTGATGAGCATGGGTACATCCTTGGTGCCGGGGCCAACGGAAACCACCTCGTAAATAGCGGGCTTTTCCTTGTTGGAAGTGGCCAGGATAATGCCGGAAGCGGTGGTTTCCGCCGCTTCGGTTGCTTTCAGCAGAATATTGTCTGCCATAGGTCTGAGTTTCATTTGTTTTGCCTCCATCCATTTTATTTAAGACTGCGGGTCTGAGCATTGGCTCCCCCGCTTTATCTACTGTTTTAGCACTCGACGTTCCCGAGTGCTAACCTATCATATCATATCCTTCGGAAAATGCAAGAGGAAATTTGGTATTTTCCGTAAATTATTTGTGAATGAAACAAATTGGGGTTTATCGTGGAGTTTGAAAATGTCATGTAGGGACCGGCGTCCTCGCCGGTCCTACCGCGAAGCGGCATTTTTACAAATGTTCCCATAGAATGCAGCAAAATTAGCCCATCGAGGTCAAATTTTCCGAGGGACCGTCGAGGACGCCGGTCCCTACAACGCGAAAACGAACGGAGCGATAAACGAAAATTTGAAAACGAAATAGCAACACAGCAGTTGATTTTTTGATTTGGAAGATGTATGATATTATTGCAAAATATGGGGTGCCCGGGCATCCCTCTATAGAAATGAGGTAATCAATATGATCGATCTGAACAAGTACGGCATTACCGGCACCACCGAGATTATCCACAACCCCTCCTACGAGGCTCTGTTTGAAGCCGAAATGGACCCCTCCCTCACCGGCTACGAAAAGGGTGTTTTGACCGAGCTGAACACCGTCAATGTCATGACCGGCGTTTACACCGGCCGCAGCCCCAAAGACAAGTACATCGTCATGGACGAAAACTCCAAGAATACCGTTTGGTGGGACAACAAGGAATTCCCCAACGACAACCACCCCATGAGCGAAGAAGTTTGGAGTGTCGTAAAGGATCTGGCGCTGAAGCAGCTGTCCGGCAAGAAGCTGTATGTGGTGGACGCATTCTGCGGCGCCAACGCCGACACCCGGATGAATGTCCGCTTCGTCATGGAAGTGGCATGGCAGGCCCATTTTGTCAAGAATATGTTCATTGTTCCCACCGAGGAAGAGCTGGCCAATTTCCAGCCCGATTTCGTTGTGTACAACGCCTCCCTGGCTTCCGTGGAAAACTACAAGGAACTGGGTCTGAACTCCAGCACCTGCGTGGCCTTCAACATCTCCTCCCGTGAGCAGGTCATCCTCAACACCTGGTACGGCGGCGAAATGAAGAAGGGTATGTTCTCCATGATGAACTACTACCTGCCGCTCAAGGGCATCGCTTCCATGCACTGCTCCGCCAACACCGATATGAACGGCGAGA
>JAZOBI010000038.1:0-21358 GCA_045595885.1 Faecousia sp.
TGCCCCGTTTGCGGTTATGTTCACGAAGCCGATGAGATGCCCGCTGGCTTCAAGTGCCCCATTTGCAAGGTTCCCGGTGAGAAGTTCAAGGTCATGGAAGAAGGCAAGCTGGCCGCTGAGCATGAGTTCGGTGTCTACGCCAAGACCGTCAAGAACAATCCCGATATTTCCGAAGAAGACAAGCAGTTCATCTTTGAGCAGCTGATGGCCAACTTCCAGGGCGAATGCTCCGAAGTGGGTATGTACCTGTGCATGGCCCGCATCGCCCACCGGGAAGGCTATCCCGAGATCGGCCTGTACTGGGAAAAGGCTGCCTGGGAAGAGGCTGAGCACGCCGCCAAGTTCGCGGAATTGCTGGGCGAGGATCTGGAGCCCAACATGAAGGCCAACACCAAGGCCAACCTGGCATGGCGCGTCGACTGCGAGTTCGGCGCCACCGCCGGCAAGGTAGACCTGGCCACCTGCGCCAAGAAGAACGGTTTGGATGCCATCCACGACACCGTCCACGAGATGGCCCGCGACGAAGCTAGGCATGGTAAGGCTCTGCAGGGTCTGCTGAACCGTTACTTCAAGTAAGAAGCCTTTGTAGGGACCGGCCTCCCGGACGGTCCTTCTCATAAAACGCTGCTTTGAGGCAGGCCCGTCGAGGACGCCGGGCCCTACAAATTGGATCCAATATAGGGCGGGAGCTTGCTCCCGCCCTTTTTTTGCATTTTTGGGATTGCAAGTGTGATTTACCGAAATGCAAGGTATGATTGCATTCCGAAACAAGCCATGCTATAATACTGTTAGACAAACTCGGATTTGACGAACAGCTAAGCTACGCACCAAATCTTACTATGTTCTCCGGCAGAGTTTACATAGAGAATAACGAAGAAAGGAGATGATTGTGAATGCGCAATAGAAATATCTGTCATTTAACAAAGAATTGGAGGGAAAATGCAGTATAAACCCCTCCACGAATATAGCCGAAAATCGGAGGAAATCAACAATGATTCATTTGAAAAAATCAATTCTAACAATGTTTGGGATATCGTTGACCTAAAAGTAGCGGATGACCAGGAGAGTTTTGTTGCTTCCAATAGCGATAGTATCATTGAGGCATATACCACTATCGGAACTGGCTGTTCCGCATTTCCTTTTGGTATATACGATGACGAAGAACCTGTTGGATTTTTGATGATTGGTCATAACATGGCTGCGCTGGATGGAGTATGTGAAGAAGATGCGCCCGATGTGGTGAAACACAACTATCTGTTTGGGCGCTTGATGGTTGACGAAAACTTCCAAGGCAAAGGATACGGCAAAGCTGCCATAAAACTTGCATTGGATTTCATCAAAATCTGGCCTTGCGGGAAAGAAGAATACTGTGTAATTACTTACGAACCCGAAAATGAAGCGGCCAAAAATCTATATGCTTCCTTCGGCTTTGCAGAGACTGGGGAAGTAGTTGATGACGAGGTCGTTGCAGTATTGAAGCTGTAATACAGACTTACAAATGCCAATTTTTCGAACTGCTTGATACATTCCGATCATAAAACAACTACGCCAAACCGGCGCCCCGGCTTTTGGGCAACTGTTTTCATTGACAATGTTTATACCGTGTGATAAAGTATTTTTACCGAAATATAGAAAAGGAGAAAAATATGAAGAAAAAAGTTAAGAACATTCTCTACGGCGTATTGTGCCTTGTCATGGCTGCAGTTTGGTTCTTCGCCTTAAAGGATTGGGAGTTCTTATTGTTCCACGTCATTCCCCTGAACAATGTGGTAGCAGGCATTCTCTTCGCCGTGTTCGGTGTCCTCAGTCTGATCGTTGCCTTCGCAGGTAAGGACAAAGAAGACGACAACAAGTAACCTTACGGATGCGCCACGGGCGATTCACAAATTTTCCCCGTAAAATAACCATATGTAGGGCGGGAGCTTGCTCCCGCCTTTTTAAAACCGAGGTAATGGTATGGAAAACGAACTGAAAAGCGGCCTGAGCGGCTTCGTGGTCCGGGCCGAAAAAGAATGTGATGTCTACTGCCCCATCTGCCATAAGATGCTCCATGTGGAAGCCGGGCAGGTGATCCCCCGCTGCTGCGGCAAAGTGATGCAGGAACTGTAAGCGCGTCCTGCAGCCCTCTGGAAGAATCTGTCTTCCGTCTGCGTGGCCCATCTCTTGCATTTTTTCCCCCGTTGTGGTATATTGTTTTACAGCACCCAATATGGTGGCAAAAACCTGTTGTATCTTTAGAAAGAAGGAAAATCATGAAAAAAATGAACAATATCTCCTGGCGAAAGTTGCTGCGATCCATGGTTGCCATGATGCTGGTCATGGCCATGCTGCTGTGCGGCGGCTGCGGCAAGGATCCCGAAGAAACCACCAATCCCAATGCTCTGGGCGATGGGGACGGCAAGCTGGAAGCCCAGGACTTTGTCGACGGCTTCACCACCATCTATGGTACCATGTTAGGTTCCATGGGCGGCCAAACCGCCACATCCAGCGGCTCCGAAATGGATATTTCCCTGACCCTGGGCGATGATATCCTCAGCTATGTCAGTTCCATGATGGAAGCCTACGGTATGCCCACCGACACTTCCTGGCTGAAGCAGATCGGCATCGGCATGGATATGAACTATTCCGAAAATCTCAGCCAGATGGCCATGGCTCTGAGTCTGGGGCAGACCGACATTCTGTCCGCGGAAATGATCATGGATATGGCCGGCAACATGATGTATGTGGCGCTGCCCCAGGTCAACAGCCAGTACATCGGCGTTGTTTCCGATTTCTCCGACCTCAACAGTTCCTATATCGGCGCGGTGGAACAGATGGGCTCTTACGCGGAGCTGGTCGCTGCCCTGCCCACCGAAGCGGAGCTGAACACTCTGCTGACCCGCTATCTGAATCTGTTGCTGGAGAAACTGGAAGATCCTACCACCGGCACCGAAACTCTGAGTCACGGCGGCATTTCTCAGGAAGTCACCGCCACCACCCACACCATCCGTCGCAGCGATGTGCTGGATATGGCGGAAGCTGTGCTGAAAGCCGCCCAAACCGATGCGGAACTGGAAAAGATGCTGGATAACATCTGCAAGTTCTACAATGAGCAGGGCGCCAAAGAGGCTGCCGACAGCGGCTACGTCTGGTCCAATGAGGACTTCCACCAGACCCTGATGGACGAAATCGAGCCCATGCTGCAGAGCTTGAGCGAAGCCCGCGCCGATCTGGAAGATGGTGATTTCCTGATTTTCACCCTCTACACCGAGGAGAACGCGGCACTGGGCTTCCGGCTGAGCGTCGTAGATGAATTTGAGGGCGGCGAAGTTTACCTCTACAATCTGACCGACGGCGACAACACCGCCTTTGCCATGGATCTGATGACCATGCAGCTGACCGGCACCGGCACCAATGCTGGCGGCAAAGCAGCAGGCAACTATACCCTGACCGTCGAGGGTACCGAGATGGCTTATGTGGAAGTCAAGGACTTCGACATGGAAGCGCTGGAAAAGGGTGAGCTGAGCGGCACCCTGTGTCTGAGCCTGTCCACCGAGGCCATCGAGGAATACTTCGGTTCCAATCCCTACATCACCTCCGCCTCCATTCTGGAGGTTGTGCTCAATGCCAAGGAGAATTCCGCTTCCATCACCTGTAATCTGTACAGCGGCAGCGCTTTCATTCTGGGCATTTCCATCAACACCAAGGTTGTAAGCGCCCAGTCTATCCAGATTCCCACCGACTACGCGAATACTGAAAACCAAGAGGATATGGCTGCATGGCTCGACGCCATCAGTCTGACCCAGGTTCTGGAAAATCTGCGCGCCGCCGGTGTCCCCGCGGAACTGGTGGATATGCTGGAGGCCAACCTGGACGGAATGATATAAACCTACACGAACATATATGGCGCTGGAAACAGCGCCATATGTTTTATCAAGGAGTCGTATATGCGCATTGAAATCAAAGGGTTACAGAAACAATTCAAGAGCCACCAGGTTCTGTCATGTGTGAATCTGCAGGCCGATTCCGGAAGCTGTATCGGTATTCTGGGCGCCAATGGCAGCGGCAAATCCACCATGCTGTCCATCCTGGCCGGTGTGCAAAAGGCCGACCGGGGTCAATTTCTCTGCGACGGCACCGATCTTCTGCAAAACGGCCGGCTGCGCTCCCAGCTGGTGGGCTATGTGCCCCAGGGCACGCCGCTGATCGAGGAACTGTCCGCCAGGGACAATCTGCTGCTTTGGTATGACCGCCAAAATCTGCGCCGCCAGCTGGAAGACGGTGTGCTGAAACTGCTGGGTATTGATGAATTCTTGAAAGTACCCGTTTCCAAAATGTCCGGTGGCATGAAAAAGCGACTCTCCATTGGCTGCGCCATGGCTTCCCAGCCGCCAATTCTGCTGCTGGACGAGCCCACTGCAGCGCTGGACCTGGCCTGTAAGCAAAGCATCGGCGCTTGGCTGCGGCAGTACAAAGCCCAGGGCGGCATCTTGCTGCTGGCCACCCATGACGCGCTGGAACTGGATTTGTGCGACCGTTGGTACATCCTGAAAAATGGCCTGCTGGAGCCCTTCGAATACGATGGGGATGTGAAAAAATTGGTTGAGAGTTTGTAATATGAAACAGTATTGTATTCTGCAACTAAAACGCGCCGCCCGGTTCCTTCCCTGGGGTCTTTGCGTGGCGCTGGTGCTCTTTGGCTGCATGAGCCTGGTCTTTCAGACCATGACCGATACCCAAACAGAATCAAACGGCTCCAAAATTCGCATCGGCATCGTGGGCACCGCCCAGGATACCTATCTGCAATGGGGTCTGGCTGCCATGCAATTCGACTCCACCGCCATGTCATTGAGCCTGGTGCCCATGGAAGAGGCCGATGCCCAAGATGCCCTGAAACAGGGCAGCATCGCCGCCTACATCGTATTCCCGGAGAATTTTGTGGACGACGCCCTTATGGGAGATGTGGGACAGCTGCAGCTTGTGTGTACCGTGGGTGCCACCGGTTTGGTCTCCATTGTGAAAGAAGAAATCACCGTGCTGGTGGAAAACATCCTGATTTCCTGTCAAAACGGCTCCTACGGCGCCGGCGACGCAGTAGTAGACCATCTGGAAGGGGAATCCTATTACGACCACGTCAACGGTCTGGCGCTGGAATACGCGGATTTCCTGTTTGCCCGTTCCCGGATGTACCGGGTAGAGAATCTGACCCAGGACAGCGTACCTTTCGATATCTATATGTTGGGCGGTTTATCCGTGCTGCTGCTGATGCTCTGCTGCCTGCCATTCGCGCCGCTGTACATAACCATCGACCTGTCCCTTTCCCGGGTGCTGCAAGCCCGGGGTGTCCGTTCTGCCAGGCAGATTTTGGCGGAATTTGCCGCCTATCTGGCTTCGCTGACGGTTCTGCTGGCGGCGATGGCCTTGGTGCTGCGCCAAAGCCGGCTATTGCCGGCGGAAACATCCGGCTTTGCCCTGTTTGCCGCTGCCCTGCCTGTCCTTTTTATGGCCGCCTCCCTGTCCTACTGCCTGTACACCCTGTCGGATCATCTCATCGGCGGTGTGCTGCTGACTTTTTTTGTTGTGCTGGTGTTGGGTTATGCCGGTGGCCTCATGTATCCCATTCAGGTATTCCCGGCGGCCATGCAACGCCTGGCCACCCTGCTGCCCACCGGTATCGCCCGACAAAGCCTCACCGCCTGTTTCCAGGGCTCCCCGCCCACCGGCCTGCTTCCCCTGCTGCTTTATGGCACCGCGTTTCTGGCCATAGCCGCCGTGGCGCGCAGCTATAAGGCCGGAAAGATCCGGAGGTAACGCCTATGAAAAAAATGAACCTTCTCCTTCGCTGGGCGGTGCTGTTATGGAAGCGGCTGTATAAAAAAGCCACCTTTTTACTTTTGCTGACGATGGTTCCCCTGCTGGTTCTGAGCTACGGCATAGCCGCCCAGGAAGAAAGCGGTGTCATCACCATCGCCCTTGCCTCCCGGAATCCCCAAGTCGAAGCTCTGACCCGCACCGTTTGGGACGAGCTGCAACAGAGCCAGCTGATCCTCTATGTGGAATGTGCCGACCCGGAGGAAGCCACGGAAATGATCCGCCGGGGCGATGCCCAGACAGCCTGGATCTTCGAAGAAGACCTGGAGAATAAAATCTATGATTTCGTCGCCCATCGAAGCCGGCAAAACGCCTTCATTACCGTCATTGAACCGGAAAACAGGGTCATGCTGAAGCTGCTGCGGGAAGCGCTCAGCGGCACCATGTTCCCCCATTGCAGCCAGGCATTATACCTGAGCTATCTGCGCCAAAACGCGCCGGAACTGGATCACATACCCGATCAGCAGCTTCTTGAATACTACCACAATGCCGGCTTTGACGCCGACCTGTTCCGCATCACGGATATAGAGGGCAATACAACCCCGGAATCGGAGCTGGAAGAGAGCTACCTGCTCTCTCCGGTGCGGGGTATGCTGGCGGTGGTGGCGCTGCTGTCCGGCCTGGCAGCAGCCATGTATTACATTCGTGACGAGGAAACCGGCACCTTTACCCTGGTTCCCCGGCGATTCAGGCCCTTGGTGGAGCTGGGCTGCCAAATGATTTGCGTAATCAATGTACTGGCGGTCGTTCTGGTTTCCCTGGCTCTGACCGGCCAGACGGTTTCCCTTGGCCGTGAATTGGCAACGGCGCTGCTTTATGCCCTGTGCGCAGCCGCTTTTTCCATGCTGATCCGGCGGCTCACCGGCGGCATCCGTGGGCTGAGCATGGTCACGCCCATCCTGGTGGTGGTCACGCTGACAATCTGTCCGGTTTTCTTTGACCTTGGCGCTTTGCGCCAGGCGCAGCTTCTGTTCCCACCCACTTACTTTGTCATTGGCGCCCACAACGCCGATTACCTGCTGTACATGACGCTCTACACCTTGGTTGCTCTGTCGCTGTGCCATCTGCTGGATCGGCTCCGCCGCCCGGCTTGATATACGCAAAAAACCCATCCCTCACGGGATGGGTTTTCTTATTTAGCGAACGTACTCGATGACGACGCGGCGGTTGGGCTCGCTGCCGGTGGAATGGGTGGTAATATTGTCCATATCCTGCAGCGCGGCATGGATCACATGGCGCTCATAAGCGTTCATGGGCTCCAGCGTGGTGCGGCGGCGGGCCTTGAGCACCTGCTGCGCCTTTTTGCGGGCATACTTGCGCAGGCTGTCCTCCCGCTTGGTGCGGTAGTTCTCAGCATCCACATTGATGCGGACATGGCCTTCCACATCCCGGTTGATGGAGTAGTTACTCAAATGCTGGATGGCATCCAGGGTGTCGCCCCGGCGGCCGATCAGATAGCCCAGGTCCTCGCCCACCAGTTCAACATGGTAGGTGTTGTCCTCGCCCTTGACTGCCTGAGGAACAGCATTGGAACCCATATGTTCCAGCAAACCCTTAATAAACTGCTCGATCTTCTCCTCCACGGAGCCGGCCTCAGCAGGGGTATACTCCCGCTGGACCTTAGGCTGCTCCTTCTTAGGCTCGGGACGGGGCTTCCGCTCAGTTTTCGGCTGTTCCTTCTTGGTTTCGGCCTTGGGCTGTTCCTTCTTGGCTTCGGCCTTGGGCTGTTCCTTCTTGGGCTCGGCCTTGGGCGCGGGAGCGGGATTGTTCACCTTGGTTTTATTGCTGCGGGAAGCGCTGCCCAGGGCGCTCTTGGGCTTTTCGGGAACCACAACAGGATCGGGCACTTCATAGGTCACCTGGATCTTGGCAGGCTGGGCGCCAAAGCCCAAAAAGCCGGCCTTTTCTTTCTGCAGAACCTGAACGGAAACGCTGTCCCGGTCCAGACCCAACTGAGCCAACGCAGCCTCAATGGCAAGATCAATGGTCTTGCCGGTTGCAATCAGAGTCTTTTCCATGATTTATTCTTCCTCCGAATTATCGTAACGGTTGGGATCGTAAGCCCGGCCCTTGCAATAAGGACGTTCCTCCACGCCGGACATCACTTCCTCTTTTTCTTTCTCTTCCTCTACAATGCCCTTCTTGGCGTCGTATTCCCGCTTGGCAGCGGCACGGGCAGCTTCTTCCTCTGCCTTCTGCTTCTGCTGCAGCTTCTTCTTGCTGGTGTTTTCGGTAATACCGTCAGGGTTGGCAGCCCGCTTCTCTGCGCGCAGCCGTTCCTTTTCCTCTTCAGCAGCCTGACGTTCCGCATAGCGCTTACGGCGTTCCTCGTCCTCCGCGTCATAGACCTTGCGGAAATGCTTGGTCATGAAGTGGTTTTCGATCATGCTAGCCAAGCCGCCCACAAACCAGTACAGCGACAGAGCCGCAGGCACGGTAAAGCCGATCCACAAACTCATCAGCGGCATCATCCACATCATCATCTTGGTCTGCTGAGCGGTCTGAGATTTCTGCGCGGTTTCCTTGTCCTCCAGGCCGTTCTTATCGGTCACCAGAGAATCGTTAGCGCGCTGGCTCAGCCACATCTGTACCATCTGGCTGCTGGCAGACAGCAGAGGGATCAACAAGCCGCCAATGGCATTCCAGTTCCAAACCTGCCATGCCCAAATCTTCCAGTTGGGGATCTGGCTCAGGTCGATGCCCAGGAAGCTAAAGTTCAAACCTTCCAGGGTCCGCTCGGACACTTCAATGCCGGCATCCCGGATCGCCTGGGCATATTCCTTCAAATGGGAAACCGCCACCATCTGGTCATAATAAGTATTGGAACCAAAGGCATCGGGGATCTGGGTCTTGATCAGGTCTACAATAGCCTGGGCAGACTCGGCGCTTTCATGGAGCATATACACCAGGGGCTGGCGCACGACCTGGTACAGGGGCAGCAAAATGAACAGGGGCAGCAGGCTCCACACGCAGCCGCCGCAGCCCATGGAAGCGCCTTCTTCCTTCTGCAGGGCTTGGATGGCTTCGTTCTGCTTCTGCTGATCATTGGGATACTTCTCTTTGATAGCCTGAATCTGGGGCTGCAGCCGGGACATTTTCATCATGCCCTTCTTACTCTTGGCGTTGATGGGGATCAGCACCAGACGCACGATGACGGCAAACAAAATCAGTGCCAGACCGTAATTGTTGGTAAACTGGTACAAAAAGTCCAGAACATAACCAAAGGGGATTCGGATCACATCCGAAATATTAAATGCTAAGAACATTGACATACCTCCTGATTATGGATGTCATGGTACGGGGTCAAAATAATCACGTTTGGAAAATGGATGGCAGCGGCACAGTCGCTTGAACGCCAACCATCCCCCCTTGAGAGCCCCGTATTTGGTAATTGCCTGATAGGCATAGGCCGAGCAGGTGGGATAGTACCTGCATCGGGGTGGACACGCGGGAGAAATATTTCTCTGATAAAACCGAATCAGAGCGAGGAAAATCTTTTTCATGGCTGCACCTCGTGCGGCGTTTCCTCCACAAGAATCCCGGTTTTTTTCGCCAGGGACAGATAAGCCTTCGTCAGCTGGGAAAACTTGGCATCCACAGCCCGGCTTCTGGCCACCACCACAATATCCCAGCCTGGCTGGAATTTTTCTTCATTCAGACGATACACTTCCCGAAGGCGACGGCGCACACGGTTGCGCACCACAGCGTGGCCCAGCTTTTTGCTGACGGTGATCCCCACCCGGTTACCGCCTGTGCGGTTGCGACGGGCATAGAGCACCACAAAGCCATTGGCCTGTCCCTCGGAGGCATACAGCCGCCGGAAGATATGGTTCAGCTTCAACGGAGCGGAAAATTTCATGTGCTTCCTCCAAATTCAACAAGGCATACCGGTCGTATGCCCACAGACACGATCTCTTCGTGCCTCACAGAAACGGGATGCCGGGTCCTCAAACCCCACAGGCACGCACGCAAAGCTGGATTTCCACCCATCAAACCGACACACTCAGGCGCGGTTGATAATGCAGCTTTTTCAGATTGCGGCGAAAGACTTTTTCACAAGGCAAGGTTGCAAACCGAAGAAATACTTTGTGTATTTTGAGGTTTCCAAAACGCCGCATTGTGGAAAAAGATCCGGCGCAGACGAAAAAGATATATTGGAAATCGCGCCAAATAAAAAGGGAGCGGGGCGATTCATCGCCCCGCACTGACCCTTTGCAGCGCTTGCCTTCTTCGTAGCGCTTTGCTTAGGCGGACAGAACCTTGCGGCCCTTAGCACGGCGGCGGGCGAGAACCTTGCGGCCGTTGGAAGTAGCCATTCTCTGGCGGAAACCGTGAACCTTGGATCTGTGGCGACGGTTGGGCTGATAGGTACGCTTCACTCGGATACACCTCCTGTAAAAATCATCTATGCACGACAGTCATATGACCGCAGCAACACATAGCTTTTGACCATACATGGTCATTCTTACGCATTATAGCCTAAAAACGCAAGAAGGTCAACACTTTTTTTCATTTTATGAAGATTTATTTTCATTTCAGGCAACGCCGTTTTCAAATCTTCGTTTATCGTTCTGTTGTGAGCGGGAATGGGTCACACCTGTGGGGCGGCAGCGGCGAAGCCGCCAACGGCTCCCTCATCAGGGAGAGCCAGGGGCGCTCCCGCGCCAGTGTAACACTACGATAAACCCCAACAAATATTGCCGGGCGTGTTTCCAGTCACGCCCGGCTTTCTGTTTATTCCTGATTTCTGCGCTTCATCAGTTCCCGCATACGGATACCGTGATCCAGCTCCCGCTTGCGAATACGCAGGCTCTTGGGGGTACATTCCAGCAGCTCATCGTCGGCCAGGAATTCCAGACACTGCTCCAGGCTGAACACTCTGGGCGTCACCAGACGGATGGCATCGTCGGAGCCGGAAGCCCGCATATTGGTCAGCTGCTTGCGCTTGCAAACATTGACGGTCATATCCTCATTTCGGCTGCAAATGCCCACCACCATGCCGGCATAAACCGGGGTACCGGGGCCGATGAACAGAGCGCCACGCTCCTGAGCCGCGCCCAGGCCGTAGGCCACCGCTTCACCGCTTTCGTGGGCAATCAGGCTGCCCACCAGACGCCGCTCGATTTCGCCCTTCATGGGGGCGTAGGAATCCAGCACAGAAGACATAATACCCTCGCCCTTGGTGTCGGTGAGGAACTCGCTGCGGTAGCCAAAGAGGCCACGGGAAGGCACCAAAAACTCCAGGCGATAGCGGCTGCCCATGGGGGTCATGCCCAAAAGGTCACCTTTGCGCCGGCCCATCTTTTCAATGACCGCGCCCATACATTCCTCCGGCACATCCGCCACCATCCGCTCAATGGGCTCGCAAAGCTTGCCGTCGATCTCCTTGGTCAGTACACGGGGCGTGGACACGGAGAACTCAAAGCCTTCCCGGCGCATGGTTTCCATCAAAATGGACAGATGCATTTCACCACGACCCGCCACATTGAAGGGATCGGTGAAAGCCTCGGTCACGTGCAGCGACACATCCTTCAAAAGCTCCTTCTCCAGCCGATCCCGAAGATTCCGGGAGGTGACATACTTGCCTTCCTTGCCGGCGAAGGGAGAATCGTTAACCGCGAAGGTCATTTCAATGGTGGGATCGGAAATTTTCACAAAGGGCAGGGGTTCCACATTCACAGGATCGCACAGGGTTCTGCCGATGGTGATCTCCGCCATGCCGGAAAGCGCCACAATTTCGCCGGCAGAAGCCTGCTGCACAGGCGCCTTGCCCAAGCCATCGTAGGTATACAGCGCAACAACCTTGCCCTTGGACTTAATTTCAGGGTGATGATAGTCGCAAATGGTCACTTCCTGGTTCACTTTAATGGTACCCCGTTCAATGCGGCCCACCGCAATACGACCCACATACTCATTGTAGTCAATGGAAGAAACCAGCAGCTGCAGCGGCGCTGTTTCATCGCCCTGGGGCGCGTCAATGTAATTGACAATGGTTTCAAACAGGGGCGCCAAATTGGTTCCCATCTCATCGGGGGAATAAGAGGCGGTGCCCTGTCGGCCGGAGCAGAACACCGTGGGGCTGTTGAACTGTTCGTCAGTAGCGTCCAGATCCAGCAGCAGCTCCAAAACCTCATCCATTACTTCATGGACACGGGCATCGGGCTTGTCTACCTTATTCACCGCCACAATCACCTTGTGACCCAGTTCCAACGCTTTGCCCAGCACGAAGCGGGTCTGGGGCATGGGGCCTTCCGCGGCGTCCACCAGCAGAATGACGCCGTTGACCATCTTCAAAATACGCTCTACCTCACCGCCAAAATCGGCATGGCCGGGGGTATCCACAATGTTGATTTTGTAATCCTTGTAGTGGACAGAGGTATTCTTTGCCAAAATGGTGATGCCACGTTCCCGCTCCAGATCCCCGGAGTCCATGACCCGGTCCTGGGTGGCCTGGTTTTCCCGATAAATGCCGCCCTGCTTCAGCAGTTCATCCACCAGGGTGGTCTTGCCGTGGTCAACGTGGGCAATGATCGCGATATTCCGAATATTTTTTTGAGATACCATCAGAATCAAGCTCCTTCGTATCAATAAATTGCTTTAACTTTAAAAATATACCACATTTTTTCGAATAATGCAACATTTATGCGTAAACTCTGAAAAAATCCTTATGCGTAAACTCTGAAAAAATCCTTCCAAAATTTAATATTCCGTAAACATTTCCTCTGAACAGTTGCTTTTTACCCTGGAAACAGGTAGAATATCAAAAATAAATAAGTGAGGTGCTGTCTTCATGAATGGAATCGGCGGCTGGTTTCGTCGGCTGGGTTACAACATAAAAACCGGATTGCAGCGATTTATGCGGGGCCGCTACGGCACCGACAAGCTGAACACCTTGATTCTGGGCTTCGGTTTGGTTTTCTGCCTGCTGTCCATGTTCATGCCTTTGCCCTGGTTGGTGCTGCTGATGACCGCCCTGAGCTATCTGTTTATGGGTATTGCCATTTTCCGCTGTCTTTCCCGCAACACCTATAAGCGCTACCAGGAAAATCGGCGGTATCTGGCCTTTGTGGGCCGTATCAAGGATCGGCGTCACCGCTACTATTCCTGTCCCAAATGCCGCCAAAGTGTCCGTGTGCCCAAAGGCAAGGGCAAAATCGCCATCACCTGCCCCAAATGCCGGGAGCGGTTTATCAAGAAAACATGATGAAAAGACGAGATCAGCCACTGATCTCGTCTTTCTTTGTTCAGTTTTTCAGCAGCGCCTCTACCGCTGCCCAAGCCTCATCGCTGCCTTCCACCGCGTAAGCGGCAATGGCCGCCGCCAGCTGGGACAGAGCCTGCTCCGTCATATTTTCCGAAACGCTCCACCGAACAGTGACCGCTTCCGTGGCGATGTATTTTCTGAACAGTCGTTCCAGGGCATTGTCCGAGCCGGTGGCATCCGCGAAAGGCGCCAGCCAACCCAGAGAATCCACCGCCACAGACCCATCCTCCCGGGCCGTTACCATCCAATTCACAAAATCCAGGCTTGCCTGGATATCTGCCTGGGAAACCTGAGCATTGATGCTCCAATAGGTGTCGCAAACGCAGTGAAAGCTGCCGCCAACGGCAGTATACAGCGGCATAATGTCCAGATTATGACTTCCCAGATCCGCGATACCATCGTACTCCCATATGCCGCCCACATAGAACACCGTCTGTCCCTCGGCAAACCTGGCCAGCGAATCGCCGCCATGGATGGCATTGTTCCGATACAGGTCAAAAAATTCCCGAATCTGCGCCGGATCCTTGCTGATGCCTGCCAAATAGGCCGCCAGGGCGTTATTTCCCGCATCCGCGGCGCCGAACGCCTGGAAACCCAGCACAGAATAGTCCATGGTTATGTATTCCACCACCGCCCGCAGCGAGCTGTAATCGGTAATGTCCGTGCGGGTGTAGCCCGCCTGCGCCAGCAGCGATGCATTGTAAATAAGCCCGTAACCCGTCACATCCATGGCAAGGCTCACTGGTTTCTCGTCCATGTACAGCGCAAAGGCATCCGCGTACAGTTGTTCCAGTACCGGGCTGCCGCTCAGATCCAGCATGGACCCTTCCCACTGCTCTGCCTCCTCCCGGCTGTGAATGCCGAAAATGGTAGGCTTCGTATCGCTTGCCATCAGCACAGCCAGATCACCGGTCAAAATCCGGCAGGGCACGCCGGTCAACTCGGTAAATTGCTGCGCCAAATCCTCAAAGGCTTCCCGATCCTCCCAATGGCACAGATACAGCCGCACTTCACCGGGATCCTGACCGTCGGTGCCGGATGTACTGCCTGTGGCAGGCCGGGTAGAAACACTGGGAACCGTGCTCTCATGCTGCGTCTCAGGCCAGGAAACCGTCAGACACATAACCATCGCCAGCAAAAAGCACCCAAGTAAAATTAACCATTGTTTTTTCATAATATGGCTCCTCATGGAGATTTTCCCTATTATAGCCGATTTTCCCGGATTTTTCAACTCCCGGTTTGCATCTGCCCGAAAGATGTGATATACTGGATAAAATTGCGGTTTATCGTTCTGTCACCATCGTATTCGTAGGGGCGATTCATGAATCGCCCCTACGGTTGTTCAATAGACAGTACGATAAACGAGAATTTGAAGGAGTACCATCATGGAAACCAGAAAACTATACTACGAAAACTGTCATCTGCGCCAATTTACCGCCCGGGTGTTGGATTGCCGGAAAACGGAAACAAGCTGGATTGTGGTTCTGGATGCCACCGTCTTTTACCCCGAGGGCGGCGGTCAGGCCTGCGACCTGGGTACTCTGGGCTGCGCCAGAGTGCTGGATGTACAGGAAAGCGGCCAGCAGGTGCTGCATTACTGCGACCGGGCATTGGAAATCGGCGCCATGGTCACCGGGCAAATTGATTGGGCGCGCCGGTTTGATCTGATGCAGCAACATTCCGGCGAGCACATTGTTTCTGGTCTGGTGCACAGTCTGCTGGGTCACCACAACGTGGGCTTCCATGTGGGCAGCGACCGGATGGAAATTGATTTTGACGGCCCCATCACCCCGGAGCAACTATCCGAAATCGAGAAAAAGGCCAACGAAGCCGTATGGGCCAATCTGCCCATTGACAGCTTTTACCCCAGCCAAGCCGATCTGCCCAACACCTTCTACCGCACCAAAAAACAGCTGCCCTGGCCGGTGCGGCTGGTTCAGATCCCCGGCGTGGATACCTGCGCCTGTTGCGGCGTTCATACGGCAAATACCGGCGAGATTGGTCTGATTAAAATTCTTTCCTGTGTAAAATTCCACCAGGGCGTCCGCATAGAGCTGGTATGCGGCAACCGTGCGTATGCCCACATGGCCCGCATTTTTGAAGAAAACCGCACCGTTTCCCAGCTGCTTTCCGTTCCCATGGAGACCACCGGTCAAGGCGCGCAAAAGCTACGTGAGGCTCTGGCCGCGGAAAAATTCCGGGCCAACCAGCTGCAGACCCGGCTGTTTGCCGCCATTGCCCACCGCTACGCAGGTCAAGCCCAGGTAATCCATTTTGAGGAAGGTTTGGACAGCACTCAGGTGCGTCAGCTGGCTGACAAGCTGGTGGCCGTTGTGGCAGATTTCTGCGCCGTTTTTTCCGAGACCGACAACAGCGTAGCCTATTGCCTGGCCACCCGGGACGGAGATCTGCGGCAGCTGAACAAGGATCTGACCGTCACCTTCCATGGCCGCGGCGGCGGCAAGCCCAATTTCCAGCAAGGCAGCCTGAAAGCCACCCGGGAAGAGATCCTTGCCTTTTTCCGTTCCTGATACCCAAACAAAAAACCGATCCGTCTGTGATGGATCGGTTTTCATTATGTCCGATTGCGGTATTTATACAGGGCAACGCTGGTGGAAATCACAGAAACCAGGTCTGTAAAGAACACCGTGGAACCAACGGCAGCTGAGTAAACGGTCCAGATGGTGGCATTGGCCAGCAGGAATTTCCGCAGGGTTTGTTCCTTTTTGGCAAATACCGAGAACATCAGCATCAGCGCGCCGATAATGGGCATCCGTTCCAGCGCGTTGGCCCAGCTCAATTCCCAAACAAAGTCCGGCGCCGTTACAATGCCCAGAAAACCGAAGCCTACATAAAGCACCAAAAAGATCAGCTTCTCCGCCAGGGAAACCGGCGTACCATGTTTGTCATGGAGCATAGACACAATGGACTGCACCACCGCCACCAGGCGCAAAAAAGCCGCGGAGCCAAACTGGCCGATACAGACCATATTGGCGGCCACCAGCAGATTGACTGCAATATTCAGAACCAGAATCTGCCATTTTCTTCGGAAAAACGGCAAATCACAGTGCAAACAGCGGACAGAACACCAAAAATCTGACCGATGATGTACAGCATCGCAGCGCCTCCCGCCCGCCGGATCAAACTGCCGCGTAGCAGGCAAGCACCACGCCACCATCCAGCCGCAGCCGCTCCGGTGCTTCCGCGAAGACCACCAGCAATTCACCGGCACGGAGCTGGCCGCTGTGGCTGGGCAGAGAGAACCGGCAGTCTTCCGTAGCAAAAAATCCGTTGAGCCCCGGTCGGACGGAGCATTCGCCGCTGCAGCGCAGCATTTCGCCCTCCACACCCTTGAGCATCAAATTAAAATCCGTGGCCTTGCCCACACAATGGGTGCTTTCCTCACCGGAAAACCGGTAGGGCTCGCCCAAAGGGGCCATCACAATGGGCGTCTTCCCCGGATGGGTCAGCGTGAAGCCGCCGGACAGGGGTGTAATATAGCGCGTGACGCCCATCAGCGGCGTAAAATCGCTTTCGGGAAGCTCCACTACAGCAGAGCTGATACGTACCTGGAATTCCCGACTGGCGTAGGAAGCGCCCTCCGGCCAGATAAACAGTTGGGTGGTGGTACCGCCGGACCATTGGCTGGTAGCAAAATCTTCCGGTTTCAAATGCAGAATTTTCATGGCTTACCCTCCGAATTTGGTAAAATATTCGTACAGCGGCCGCAGCTTTTGGAAGAAATCCGACACCCGCACCGCCAATTCCGGACCAAAGGTGTCCGGGGAGAAGTCCTCATGGATGGTGCAGCCGATCTGCTCCTTCCAGTAGTAAAAGCGCTCCAGCCGGGGATCCTCCCACTTCTCCGGATGCTTGTAGCAGGCGGCGGTCACCGGCAATCCGGTGGCCGCTTCCACAGAGGCGATCATGCTCAAAAACTCCCGGGGCCGGGCGGCAATGTCCTGCCGGAAAGCCTTCATCGTGGCGGGACGGGGCTTCCAGATAAAGAATCCGTAGTCCATGCCATCGGGATTGATCTCAAAATACAGGCAGGGATTTTCCGCCCACCAGGCCACATCCTGGCGGATGCAGATCCAAAGGCTTTCCTTGTAGGGTAGCGGATGGTGCAGCCGGGCATCCCGGTAGATGCGGCTGACCTTGCAAAGTGTGCCGGCGCTGTCCCAAAAGGGCTGAAACAACTCTGCACCCAATGCCTTGGTTGGCTCATAGAGATAGTTTACATAATCCAGCTTGTGGGCCATGAACCACTCCCGGTTGTTATTCATGCGGATTCCCCAGAGAAAATCCACACTTTCGGGGCTGTAACCACCAAACATAAGCACGCCTCCTTATAAGCGACCGGATTTCCGGAACGAAACAAACAGATAAATCCCGCCTGCCACCAAAATAACCAGGCAAACCACCGCCATCACATGGGAGCCGTTGCCGTTGGCAGGAAGCGCCTCCTCATTTTCCGTGGGCACCGTCGCTTCCGTAGCCGTCACCGGCAGCATCCATACGCCCAGCAGCATCAGGCAAAGGAACCATGCAAGGAGTCTTTTCATAACCATCCCTCCGGGAAGAAATATTTTTGTTTGTTGCAATCTTTTCTACATTATAATATCCCGGCGAAAATCTGTCAATAAACGCCGGCGTGTATACTTTTTCCCAAATGTTCAAAAATAGTTTATAAACTACCTCTTGACTTTTTTAGCACTCTCGTGTATAGTGTGCTTAGCACTCAGAGGTAAAGAGTGCTAAACCGAAAGGAGATGCCCATGGAACTGACCGAACGGAAAAAGAAAGTTCTGCGGTCCATCGTAGATCTGTATATCCGCACCGCTGAGCCTGTGGGCTCCAAGGCCATCGCGGAGCTGCCGGACATGAACTTCTCCCCGGCCACCATCCGCAACGAGATGGCAGACCTGCTGGCCATGGGTTATCTGGAGCAGCCCCACACCAGCGCCGGCCGCGTCCCATCCCCCGCCGGCTACCGGCTGTATGTGGATGAGCTGATGGCCGATTACCGGCTGAGTGTGGACGAAACCAAACATATTAGCCTGGCATTTGAAGAAAAAATGCAGCGGGTGGACAAAATGATGGAACGCGTAGCCAAGCTGGTCAGTCAGGCCACGGAACTGCCCGCCATCACACTTACCTCCCGGCAAACCGGCGCCACCGTCAAGCGGTTTGAACTGATTCTGGCAGGCACCGACAGCGTGATCCTGGTAGTCATGCTCTCCACCGACGAGGTGGTCAACAAGCTGATCAAGCTGCCGCTGAACCTGTCTGACATGGATCTGAAGCTGCTTTCCGCCGTGCTCAATGCTGCCATGACCGGTCTGACCTGGGAAGAAATCACCGGTGAACTGCTGGAAAAAGTCACCGCCTCCGCCGGCGCGGCAGCGCTGCTGGTTCCCATCGTAGCGGACTTTACCGTCGATACCCTTCGCCGCCAGGGCAACGCCAACATGGCCATCGCCGGTCAGGCAAGGCTGTTGGGTCTTCCTGAGTACCGGGATGTGGACAAAGCCCAAAAGGTGCTGACCTCCTTCGACAGCGACGCGCTGGCAAACCTGCCGGCTGTGATGCAGAACGAAAATGGCACCAAGGTGCTGGTAGGCCCGGAAAATGTGGCCCAGGAACTAAAGGACACCTCCGTTGTCATGACGAAATTCGACATCGGCGACGGCCTGCAGGGCATGATCGGCGTGGTGGGTCCCACCCGCATGGATTATGCCAAGGTCACAGCACGCCTAAGCTACTTCGCTGAAAACCTGAGCAAGATGTTCGGCAAGCCGGAGCAAAATCAGCTGCCGGAACCGAAGGATGAATAATTTGGAGGAACCCAACGTGGCAAAAAAGGATAAGGAAAAGAAAGAAACTCCCGTAGAGGAAGTCATGGGCGAAGCGGTGGAGGAAATTACCGAACAGCCCGAAGGGAATCCCTGGGAGGAAAAATATAACGCCGAGCACGATCAATTCCTGCGGTTGGCAGCGGAATTCGACAATTTCCGCAAGCGTACCATCAAGGAAAAGGAAGCCAGCTACGGCAACGGCAAGGCCGACGCGGTGGCAAAAATGCTTCCCGTGTACGACAATCTGGAGCGGGCCCTGAATCAGGAAACCGCCGACGCCGCCTACAAAAAGGGCGTGGAAATGACCATGAACGAGCTGGTCAAGATCTTCACCGGCATGGGTGTGGAGATTTTCGGCAATGTGGCCGAGCCCTTCGACCCCAATCTGCACAACGCGGTCATGCACATCGACAGTGATGAGCTGGAAGAAAACACCATCGCCGCCGTGTTCCAAAAAGGATTTAAGATCGGCGATAAAGTGGTCCGCTTCGCCATGGTCCAGGTGGCCAACTAACATTGTAAAAAACTTTAGTTAATATATTAGGAGGAAAACATTATGTCTAAGATTATCGGTATCGATCTGGGTACTACCAATTCCTGTGTCGCTGTTCTGGAAGGCGGCGAGCCTGTTGTCATCGCCAACGCCGAGGGCGGCCGCACCACACCCTCTGTGGTGGCATTCTCCAAGACCGGCGAGCGCATGGTGGGCCAGGTTGCCAAGCGCCAGGCTGTCACCAATGCCGACCGCACCGTCGCTTCCATCAAGCGCCACATGGGCGAAAACTACAAAGTCACCATCGACGGCAAGGGCTACACCCCCCAGGAAATCTCCGCCATGGTTCTGCAGAAGCTGAAGGCGGATGCCGAAGCTTATTTGGGTACTGCCGTCACCGAGGCTGTCATCACCGTTCCCGCATACTTCTCCGACGCCCAGCGCCAGGCCACCAAGGACGCCGGCAAGATCGCGGGCCTTGAAGTCAAGCGCATCATCAATGAGCCCACCGCCGCTGCCCTGGCCTACGGTCTGGACAAGGAGCAGGAGCAGAAGATCATGGTCTACGACCTGGGCGGTGGCACCTTCGACGTATCTATTCTGGAAATCGGCGACGGTATTGTGGAAGTTCTGTCCACCTCCGGCGATACCCGTCTGGGCGGCGACGATTTCGACGAAAGAATCATGAAGCACCTGGTAGCCGAATTCAAGAAGGCAGAGGGTATCGACCTGTCCATGGATAAGGTTGCCATGCAGCGGCTGAAGGAAGCTGCCGAAAAGGCCAAGATCGAGCTGTCCGGCATGACCACCACCAATGTGAATCTGCCCTATATCACCGCCGACGCTACCGGCCCCAAGCACCTGGATGTGACCATCACCCGCGCCAAGTTCAATGAGCTGACCGCTGATCTCGTCGAGCGCACCCTGAAGCCTGTCCGTCAGGCCATGCAGGACGCTGGTCTGAAGCCCAGCGATCTGGACAAGGTACTGCTGGTTGGCGGTTCCACCCGTATTCCCGCCGTGCAGGATGCTGTCAAGGGCATCACCGGCAAGGAAGGCTTCAAGGGCATCAACCCCGACGAGTGCGTGGCCGTGGGCGCTGCCATCCAGGGCGGCGTGCTGACCGGCGACGTCAAGGACGTGGTTCTGCTGGACGTGACTCCCCTGTCCCTGGGCATTGAAACCATGGGCGGCGTGTTCACCAGACTCATCGAGCGCAACACCACCATCCCCACCCGCAAGAGCCAGATCTTCTCCACCGCCGCTGACGGTCAGACCTCCGTTGAGGTCCATGTGCTGCAGGGCGAGCGTGAGATGGCTGCTTACAATAAGACCCTGGGCCGCTTCCAGCTGGGTGGCATTGCTCCCGCGCCCCGCGGCGTGCCCCAGATCGAAGTCACCTTCGACAGCGACGCCAACGGCATCGTAAAGGTTTCCGCCAAGGACCTGGGCACCGGCAAGGAGGCCAATATCTCCATCACCGCTTCCACCAACCTGAGCAAGGAAGACATCGACAAGGCTGTCCGGGAAGCTGAGCAGTACGCCGCCGAGGACAAGGCCCGCCGTGAGGAAGTGGACACCCACAACAACGCCGAGCACATCATCTACCAGACCGAAAAGACCCTGGGTGAGCTGGGCGACAAGATTTCCGACGCCGAAAAGAGCGAGATCCAGGCCGCTGTTGACAACCTGAAGGAAGCCAACAAGGGCAATGATGTGGCCGCCATCAAGGCCGCTACCGATGCTGTGCAGCAGGCCTTCTACAAGGTCAGCGAGAAGCTGTACCAGCAGGCAAACCCCAATGGTGCCCAGGGCACTCCCAACGATGACGGTGTCGTGGATGCTGACTACGAAACCGTTGACTAAAAAACCATAAACAGGGGCGGCATTGCC
>JAZOBI010000039.1:0-6808 GCA_045595885.1 Faecousia sp.
CCTAAGACCGCTTGGCCTCCGACTTAAATACTGCTTTGTCTATTGAAGAGGCCATCGAACTGGGCGCTTCCAAGACCCACAATGTTTATACCGCAGGCAAGTACTATGTTACCGGTGTGATTACCGAGGTTTATGACACCACTTACGGTAATATGCGCATTACCGACGAGGAAGGTAACATTCTGACCATTTACGGTACTTATAGTGCCGATGGCACCAAGCGTTATGACGCCCTGTCCCTCAAGCCCGTAGCCGGCGATACCGTTACCATTTATGGTGTCATTGGCCAGTACAACGGCACTGCCCAGATTCGTAACGGCTGGATCGTTAAGCATATGCCTCCCGCTCCCGAAGCGGACACCAACCTGACGGTTCTGGAGGCCATTGCTCTGGGTCAGTCCAGAGAGCATAACACCTACACTGAGGGTAAGTACTACGTCACCGGTATCATTACTGAGGTCTACAATACCCAGTATGGCAACATGAAGATCGCCGATGAGGAAGGCAATATCCTGACCATCTACGGTACCTATGATGCCGACGGCACCAACCGTTACGATGCTATGGCAACGAAGCCTGTAGCCGGCGATATCGTGACCATTTACGGTGTCATCGGCCAGTATAATGGTGTTGCCCAGATCAAGAACGGCTGGGTTGTGGAATACATTCCCGGTGAAGCTGAGCCCGAACCCGAGCCCGATGATAACAATGATCCCGCTGCTGACAGTGTTCTGACCATCCCGGAGGCCATCGCTTTGGGCGAGTCCAAGGAGCATAACACCTACACCGAGGGTAAATACTATGTCACCGGTGTCATCACTGAGGTTTATAACACCCAGTATGGCAACATGAGAATCACCGACGAAGACGGCAACATTCTGACTATTTACGGCACCTATGATGCTGACGGCACCAATCGTTACGATGCCATGGCAACGAAGCCCGTAGCCGGTGACACCGTCACCATCTATGGCGTGATCGGCCAGTATAACGGCACCGCACAGATCAAGAACGGCTGGGTTGTTGAGCATACTCCCGGTGAGGGCGAGCCCGAACCCGAGCCCGATGATAACAATGATCCTGCTGCCGACAGCGTTCTGACTATTCTGGAAGCCATCGCCCTGGGCGAGTCCAAGAGCCACAACACCTACACCGAGGGTAAGTACTATGTCACCGGTGTCATTACCGAGGTTTACAATACTACCTACGGCAACATGAAGATCACCGATGAGAATGGCAATATTCTGACCATCTACGGCACTTATGATGCCGACGGCACCAACCGTTACGATGCTATGGCAACGAAGCCTGTTGTCGGCGATACCGTCACCATTTACGGTGTCGTTGGCCAGTACAACGGCGTTGCTCAAGTCAAGAACGGCTGGGTTGTGGAGCATACTGTCGGTGACCACCCCGAGCCCGAACCCGAGCCTGAGCCCAGCGAATGTCCTCTGGTTGAGGGCGTTGGCTATAAGCTTACTGCCAATAACGCCAACGGTCCTTTGTGGTTTGACGGCACCGTGGAGAACGGCAGATTTGGCGCTACCACCAATGAGGCGGAAGCTGTTCTGGTTTATCTGGAGCAGGTAGATGGCGGTTATCTGCTGTACTTCCTGGACGGCAATACCAAAACGTATATCGTAATTGCTGACGCATCCACAGGTGGCAGTTTTACCACCGATGCTGCCGCTGCCACTGTATTTGAGTGGAATGGCATTCTGAACACGATGGTTGTTGCCGATGATGACAACAATCGTGCCTTTGCTACCAGTCCCACCTCCACTTACGAAAACTTCAGCTGCTATGACAGCTCCCAAACCAACTACGACTATGCACAGTTCGTAGCGGATGAAGGCTGATTTTTGCAAGGAGCATACATAAAGAAAAGGGCCACGCTTTCCGGCGTGGCCCTTCGCGTATTTAGTTATTCAAATCGGAAAGTTTTTGGAATACAGAATAGTCGGTTCTGTGCAGCGCCAGGGGCATAATGGAAATATTGCCGCAGCGCAGGACGCAATCGGTGTCTATGGTATCATCGACACAGGCTTGGAACACATCAATGCCATGGGGTGTCACCATGCCGTTTTCCAGGGTGAATTCGTCGGAATAGTAGGGGCCGCCCTGGTGGGTGATGCGGATGGCGCCGGGATTAGCGGGGATGTTGACATTGTAAATGTCGCACAGATCCAGCAGTTTGTGTTCCAAAATGTAGGCATAAATTTGATCCAGATGGGTCACGGCCCGGTCATAGTAGGCAGGGGAGGTGGAAAAGGCGATGGCCTTCACACCCAAATTGGCAGCTTCGCAGACAGCGCCCACTGTGCCGGAATACATGATATCCGCGCCCACATTCAGACCCCGGTTGATGCCGGAAACAACCAAATCAAATGGCTCCTTCATGCCCAAAATGGCATAACGCACGCAATCGGCAGGGGTGGAGTCCAGGGCGTAGCATCGGGCACCGGGCACCAGATCTACTTCTTCCAAAGAGAAGGATTTGTGGATCTCAATGCCATGGCTCTTGCCGCTTTGCTCAAATTTGGGTGCCATGACCATCACTTCGCCATATTTCTGGGCCCAGGCTACCAGCGCTGGCAGCTGGGAAGCCTGAATACCGTCATCGTTTACGATCAAAATTTTCATAACCAACCCTCGTGTGTTTTTTTGTACGCCTTGCAGGCGGCATCGGCCTGGGCAACCAGCGCCATTTTTTCTTCTTCGGAATAGACTGTAGCGCCGCTGGCATTGGCATGACCGCCGCCCCGGTAGTTTTCCGCGATCTGGTTCACCGTCATAAACCGGGAGCGCAGGCGGACCCGGATGGTGCCCGGCTCCTTGTGGCTGTCGATGAAGGCCAGCCAGCACAGGCAGCCTTTGATTTTGTCCATCATGGAAACGGAGTTGCTGGCATCCTCGTCGGAAAGGCCGAAGCGCTCCTTCATTTCCTTAGTTACATGGATATAGGCCACGCCATTGGGGGTGATGTTCATGTTTTCGTAGACATAGGCCTTAAACTTGAGGAAGCTGTATTCCTCCAGGTACAGGTGGGCAAACAGGGTTTCCGTGTCGATGCCGGCATCCAGCAAAATGGCGGCGCAGCGCATGGTGTCACCACTTACACCTTCATAGCGGAAGCGACCGGAGTCGGTGACCATGCCGGTGTAGAGGAACAAAGCCGCCTCCCTGGTCAGCACCAGTTCGTTTTGGAAGGTGGCATAGAAATCCACCACCATCTCACAGGCGGAGGAACGGTGTTCTTCCACCCAGTTGAGGAAGCCGTAGTCTTCCACGGGAATGTGGTGATCCACTTTGATGATCTCTTTGCAGAGAGCGTATTTTTTGTTGGAGATGCGGTTTTGGGTGGCGGTGTCCAGTACGATGCCAAGACCCTGGGCATACACTTCGTCGGCCACATCTTCGTCCTCGGGGCCCAGGAAGGCCATATATTCGGAACAATCTGCGTCAATGAGGTAGATGCGCTTGTCCGGGAAACTGGCCTGCAGCAGGGCCTTCATGCCTTTGGTGGCACCCACGCAGTCGCCGTCATTTCGAATGTGGCGGAACAGGAAAATAGTATCATTTTCTTTGATCTTCTGCAAAATTGCCTGCTTTACTTCATAATTCATGGATTTTCCTCCATCATAGCATCCAGATCAGCCAGCATGGACATGGCTTCGGTTTTGGTTTTTACGGTAGCGCCGCTGGCTTTGGCGTGGCCGCCGCCGCCATATTTGACGGCGATGGGATTGATGTTGTATTTGGAAGATCGCAGCTCGCAGGCCACACCCTGGTCGGTTTCGGTGAAATTCACCCAAATGTCCACGCCTTTGATGTCGGACATGGTGCCTACCATACCCCGGGAAATGGTGAAGGTGTCTGCCTGCAGCTGCGCCATCTCCTCCCGTGTGGTGTAGATATAGGCCACATTTTTGGGTGTGAAGCGGATCTTCAGGATGAACCTTGCCTTCAGTTGAATGCGGGAAAAATCGTCGGCATAGAGTTTGCCGTAGATGTCGTTGGTGTCAAAATCCTGTTCCATCAGGAAGGCGGCCAGACGGAAGGTCTGGGCGGAGGTGGCATCGTAGCGGAAGCGGCCGGAGTCGGTGACCATGCCGGTGTACAGGCTTTTGGCCGCAAGGGGGGTCAGGCGCAGTCCCTGTTCTCTTGCCAATTCCGCAATCAAACCGCAGCAGCTTTCGTAGGAAGTGCCGATCACTTCCACATCGCAAATGGTTTCCACAAACAGGTGATGGTCGATTCTTACCGTCCGGGCTGCGGAAGTGTACCGCCCGTCGCTGATCAGATGCCGGGCAGAGGTGTCCAGCACAATGGCCAGGGCGTTTTTATACAGCCCGTCATCGATGGTATCCATCACGCTGTCATCCATAAAGCTGTAATGACCGGCGCTGTCACCTACTGCGTAAACCTCTTTTTCCGGGAAATTTTCTTGCAAAATATGCTTCAAACCGATTTGGCTGCCCAATGCGTCGCCGTCGGGACGGCTGTGGCGATGGATAATGATGCGGTCGAAGGCCTGAATTTCCTGAATTACCTGCTCAAACATACCGTTTCCCCATTTCTTCTGTTTTACTAATTATATTATTATACCATAATATCCGGCTGTTTGCAAATCCTTTCTTTGATAATCCCCCATTGCCAATAGACAATGGGGGATTGGTTGTGGGGTTATTTTTTCGCCATAGCGCGCTGATAAATCTCTTCCGTGGCAAAAGCCAGCTTTGTGATGATATCAGGATTGGTGGGGTAGCAGTAGAAGCTGTCTTCCTCGGTGGAAATATCAAAGCAGTTTTCCTTGCGGAAGCGGTGGAAATCATATTCCACATGGAGGCTGTTCATGGCTTTCGCCGGGCGGTGGATGTGATAATCCTTGCCCCGGAAGTGACCGTCGATGGTAAAACCGTTTTCCGGATCATGACGCACCTTGGCCTTGCCCAGAGGGATAAACCGGTAGCACCGGGGGAAAGAATAAACATCCACCTCGTCTTCGTAGCGGTATTCACCCGCTTCGATTTGCTGGCGCACCTGGCTTCGTTCCCACTGGAACCAATCCGGGATATGGGGAAATTCCGTTTCACCCTCCAGCGCCCGCAGCTGACCGTTTTCTTCCAGATGCCACCGCTTTCCGCAGTGATTGCAGAAAATGTCCGCGCCTTTGGTGCCCATCTCAAATTCCGTGTAGCAGCTGGGACATTGATACAGCACCTTCTGCAAACCTTCCGCCCGGTAAGGCTCGGTGATGCGGATGCCGTTTTCCAGCTGATAGCGGTACTCATCGTAGTGCATAGCCTCTTTGATGACGGCGTTGATTTCCGAAACGGACATATTTTCCACCTGCTCTGCCGTCAGAACCTGGCGGAACACCGTGTGAAGCGGCACCTTGCGCTTGTTTTTGTAGGCCCAGAAAGGGGAGTACAGGTGGTTTCCGTGATGGGTCACCACCACCAGCGGCGCCTTGTTCATCTTCACCAGCCGACCCAGGGAATCGGGCAAAAAGGAGGTGGTGCCGATGGGCGTATAGCGAGCTTCGGGATACAGAGTCAGAATGTCACCGTTTTGGATAACTCTGCGAATGGATTTGACCAGATGAATGTCGTTTGTAAACTTCCGTGTGCAGATGGAGCCGATCCAGGTCAGCAGCCAGGGCATCATGTGGTAGCCATCAATATTGACCACATTGTTGACCCGATTGGGGTATGTCACCATAGCCGCCAGTTCAAAATCGATGAAGGCCATGTGGTTGCTGAAAATGATGTAGGGCGGCTGAAGACCCTCCATGTCGATGGTTTCCAGGGTGTATTTCTTTCCAATCAGCATACATTTGGACAAAAACCAAATCAGCCAGGTCAGCCATCGGGGCTGGCGGATGGGATATTTGGCGGTTTTGTAGTGCCGCTGAATACGATAATTCACTTGCATATGCGAAACCTCTTGCTTCGAAGAAATATTCCACAGTATTATACAACATACGACGGCTTTTTGCAAGAAAAATGCAAATCTGCCCGGTCGGAATGACTTGACAAACGGAAACCTGGGGAGTATAATTCTATCTGCACCCCGATGGGCCTGTAGCGCAGCTGGGAGCGCATTACATTCGCATTGTAGGGGTCGTCGGTTCGAATCCGATCAGGTCCACCACGAAAGAAACCTCTTTTGTCTACCAAGACAAGAGAGGTTTTTTTGTGATCTGTTGAACAATACATAGGTTTGTGGTATAATTGATTTGACAAACTTGAATTTGACGGAGGGTATATCAATGTATACGGGAGTGTATTTATTACCCATGACAGCAGAAATGTACCATGAGTATTTTAAGGAATATCAAAATGACTTAGATTTATATATTGATAAGGGTGCATATACTCCCTATACTTACGAGGAAGAAAAAGTAAATCGGTATATACAACGACAAGTTGACCTTAAGCGAAAAGTCTTTGCCATCATGTTTAATGATGAAATGGTCGGAGAGCTGATAATCAAGAACATTGTGGAGCATGAATGCGCGACATTGGGTCTTACTGTGAAAAATGCAAAATATAAAGATAGAGGTTTTGGAACGAAAGCCGAACAACTGGCAATTCAGTATGTATTCAATGAACTGGATATTCCTGTTCTATATGCGGACTCCATCTTGTCAAATACGAGAAGCCAGCATGTTCTGGAAAAGGTCGGTTTTAAATTCATAAAAGACGATGGAGATTTTAAATACTATCGTATTGACAGATAAATTCCAATTTGTCTAACGGAACAAATACAATACTTTTGGTCTTTTTTACCTCGTTTCTGCTCC
>JAZOBI010000040.1:0-4312 GCA_045595885.1 Faecousia sp.
AGTAACCGAAAGTTGTCTGTTTTGACATCATTTTTCGTCAAATAAACGATTGCCGGTGGCAATCGCACCATAGCTAACAGGTGTCAAAAATCTTTGTTTTTTTGACGGATTAGAGGTAAAAACCTTGCTGCGCAACGCAAACCTTACCGTATCCACATACGCCTACAGATTTGCGTTGCTTGTCTTGGCGACTTCTTTGCCCTCTGCCAGTCTGTCAAAAACAAGTTTTTTGACAGACTGAAGGGACGGGGCAAATGCCACGGCCCTTTCCTTATAGTCTTGCCACACCGGTTTCCCTGGCGGCTCTGGCAACCGCTGCCGCAACGGCGGGAGCGACCCGGGGGTCCAGGGGGTCCGGGATGATCCGACCCTGGGCCAGATCCGCCTCCGACACCAGATCCGCCAAGGCCTGGGCCGCGGCCAGCTTCATTTCCTCGTTGATATCCGAAGCACGAACATCAAAGGCACCCCGGAAAATGCCGGGGAATGCCAGCACATTGTTGATCTGATTGGGATAGTCGGAACGACCTGTGGAAACCACTTTCGCGCCGGCAGCCAAAGCCTCCTCTGGGAAGATCTCCGGAGTGGGATTGGCGCAGGCGAAAATAACGGCATCCCGGTTCATGGTTCTCACCATCTCGCCGGTAACCAGGCCGGGAGCGGATGTGCCGATGAACACATCTGCGCCCACCAGCTTTTCCGCCAGAGTACCGGGGGTCTGATCGGGATTGGTCAGCTTTGCCATTTCTTCCTTGGCCCAGTTCAGCCCGGGACAGCCGGCATAGATGGCGCCCTTGCGGTCGCACATGGTAATATTCCGGAAGCCCACATTCAGCAGCAGCCGAACCACCGCGGTTCCGGCGGCGCCGGCACCGGAGGTGACGATTTTCACATCCTCTTTCTTTTTGCCCACCAGCTTCAGCGCGTTCAGCAGGCCGGAAAGCACCACCACGGCGGTGCCATGCTGATCATCGTGGAAAATGGGAATATCACAGCGCTGTTTCAGCTTTCGTTCGATTTCAAAACACCGGGGCGCGGAAATATCCTCCAGATTGATGCCGCCAAAGGAGCCGGAAATCAGCGCCACCACATCGACGAACTGGTCCACATCCTGACTTTTCACACACAGCGGGAAGGCGTCCACATCGCCAAAGGCCTTGAACAGGGCGCATTTGCCCTCCATCACCGGCATGCCGGCCTCGGGGCCGATATTTCCCAGACCCAGCACCGCGCTGCCATCGGTAATGACGGCACAAAGATTGTGACGGCGGGTCAGATCGTAGCTTTTTTCCACGTCCTTCTGGATTTCCCGGCAGGGCTCCGCCACGCCAGGGGTGTATGCCAGAGAAAGATCCTCCCGATCCTTCAGTTCCACCCGGGAAACCACTTCGATCTTACCCTTCCACTGGCCGTGGAGCCGCAGGGACTCTTTTGCGTAATCCATAATCAGTTCTCCTTATAAAAGCAGCGGCAGTTTTCCGCGCCCGCGGGGCTGCCGTAGTAGTCGATTTCCTTGTAGCCCAGGGAAAGGTAGAGCCGGTGGGAATCCCGGGTATCCCGGGCGGTTTCCAGAATCCAGCGACGGCAGCCGCAAAAAGCGGCGTGATCCTCCAGCGTTTGTATCACCGCTGTGGCGACGCCCTGGCGGCGGTATTGCGGTCGCACAAAGATGCGCTTGATCTCCGCGGAATCCTGTTCCCGGCGTTTCCAGGCGCCAATAGCAACAGGTGTTTCATCCCGATACGCCACCACCAACGCATCCATATTCTCCGGGCGGTTGGGTTCGGCATAGCGATGCTGCACATCGCCAACCAATGTAAAATAGTAAGCATCCAGTTCCGCTGCCAACGCGCGGAAATCAACGCTGTTGGGGCCAACAAACTCAAGTCGCATCTGCATCACCTCCATTTCAGTATACCACGCCGGAAACAGTTTTTCAATACAAACATGGGCAGGAAATACTTCCTGCCCATGCCGGCGTTTTATCCGAAGGAATCGATCATGCCCACATAGAACCGGGCTGCCATCATGGCATCCAGATAGTCCACCCTGCCGTCGCCGTTGACATCGGCAGCCGCTGCATTGAGCGCTTCATCCGTAATCAAGCCAACGTAATACTGGGCGATTACCATAGCATCCAGATAGTCCACCCTGCCGTCGCCGTTCACATCGCCGGTCACATATGCGGGATCTTCCGACTCCGCTTCGGCTTCGCCGCAATCTACGCAAACGCCGTCCACATAGTTATGCTCCGTCGGGTCCAAAGAAATTCTGGGACCACAGTAACCGCAATCGCAGACATATTCCACATAGCCCTGTTCGGTGCAAGTGGAAGGAACCTCTACTTTCGTCTGGTAGTGCAGGTGCTCCGGCACATCGTCCTCGGTGAATTCTGTGCAGGAAATGATCCGCACCACATCGCCGTTCTTTTCAACCGTATACTTTTTTCCGGAATTTTCATAACCCAGAATCACATAATAGCCATCGGGGCCGGCTTGGTACTCAATGCCTTCGTACTCAATGGTGCTGGGCCAGCCAAGGGACTTGGCGTATTCATACTCGCTGGTTCCCTCGGGAAGCACATCGGACAACCAGCCGTAGAGAATGGTAGCATAGTAAACATCGTAGGTGTCACCGTTCTCAGCAAAGCCGATAAACTGCCTGGATGCCATAGAGCCGCCCATGCCGCCGGAATTGCGGATAATAAACATCTGCTGCTCTTCATCGTAGCGGAGCATTGCCCAATCATTCTCATTGTCGCACTGGGCAAGAAGCTGTTCAAAAATGTCATCTTCCACGGCAAAATACATCTGCATAACGGACAAATACAGATCCTTGGGAACACAAACGGAATCACCGTAGTCGATACCGTTCAGGAAGTAATTGTTGGTGGTATCCATCATGAAATATGTGTTGAGCTCAAAGAAATAGTCCAGCCGCGACACCGCCTTGGACAGGATCTCAGTCAGATTTGCCCAGGGCTCACAGGATTGCTTTTGGGGAAGCACCACGGTATCCGAAAGTCCACATTTTTCGCAGTTCAGGACGGCTTCGCCCGGCGCGTCATAGGTGGGCATGGTTACAATTTCCCAGGGGCTGTGTCCGGAAGAATACACAAAGTCGGCCTGATAAGAGTCGCCGCAGTAGATACAGGTATAGGTGGTATAACCGTATTCCGTGCAGGTAGGCTCCTTGATGACGGCTTCGTAGGTGTGACCGTTGGCGCAGCGGTCCTCCGGATCGTAGCTGACCCAGGTAATGGTTCCGCCGTAAGAGAGCATCACATCATCGGTCCAGGTTTCGTTGCCGGCCGGATAATAAACGGTAGCGGTTCTGCCATCGAAAACGGACTCGCCAAAGCTGGGTGCGTCACCTTCGAAATAGATCTCAGTCAGATTATCGCAGCCATAGAATACCATATCGCCAATGCTTGTGACACTTTCCGGGATGGTGATCTCAGTCAGGCCGCTGCAGCCGGCAAATGCAAAATTATAAATGGTGGTGACACTGCTCAGAATGGTGATGCTCTCCAGGCCGCTGCAGGCTCTGAAGGCGGAAACGCCAATGCTGGTAACGGCGTTCGGAATCGCAATGCCGGTGAGGTTGACGCAGGCAGCAAACGCCCACGAACCAATGCTGGTGATGTTGTCGGAGATGGTAATGTCGGTCATGCTGCTGCATTCAAAGAACGCAAAATCGCCAATGGTGGTGACGCCGTCTTCCATGATTACGGCAGAAATGTCGGAAGCATAGGAATACCACGGTGCGCCATCAAAAGAATAGTTCTCCATCTCACCCGTGCCGGAAATGGTCAGCAGGCCGTTTTCATCCAAAGTCCAGGTCACATTCTCGCCACAGGTGCCGGAAGCCAGAATTGCCGGACCGCTGGGGGTGGTATCCTGACCGTAGTCCAGGATGCCGCCAACGCTCTCAACATACGCAGCCCACTCAGCGTCGGAGTAGTTGTAGCTCATCAGACGCATTCCGCCGAAACCGTACATGATGTTGTACTCTTCGGTATAGTAGCTGACCTGATAGCTCAGCAGAGAAGCGGAAGCTATGGAAGCCAGGGGGATGCAGTAGTACAGGTTCAGAATGTTCTGCTCCAGACCGGCCAGAATAGTCAGCTTAACCTCAGCCTCAGCAGCGGCGTAAACGCCGGTGCCCTTGATGGACTGAGACCACTCGGTGTAGGTCATGGTGACTTCTTCCCCGTTGACGGTCAGGGTCAGGGGAGTCTCAGCGGGATCCCAGCAGCCCATCTCGTGGATGGTGCCAGCGTAGTCGGCGTCAGTGTAGCAGCCGATAGCGT
>JAZOBI010000041.1:0-8331 GCA_045595885.1 Faecousia sp.
TCCGCGGCCCGGCCCTGGGTAAATCGCAGATCCGATCTGCCCACGAAATCCAGATAGCGGTTTACATTCTTGATGTAATTGGATACGGTAACTTCCGAAAAGCCCCGTTCCGCAAGAGATTGCCGCCAGGCACGCAAAGCATCGTAGGTCAGCAGTTTGGGCTCGGTCAGCCAGGCGTACAGGCCCATTACATGGGTTTTGCGCTGGCGCAGGCAATCCGGGGACGCGCCGTTTTCCTTTTCATTGGACAGAAAGGCCGCTATGCTTTCCGCGGTGAGTTCAAGCGGCGCAAAAGCGCTGGAAATGGCCATAGCGCACCCCCTTTGGCGGTCACATAATTTGCATTATGTGACAAAGCAAACTATTCCCCAAGCATAATAATCCTTATACATCGAACATTATATCTCAGCATGATGGAAAATGCAAGTGAAATAAACATAAAAATGCAACAATTTTTTCAAATTTCGAAACAAATTAGCAACACAAACACCCCCCAAAATCCCATTTCATACATGGAATCTTGAGGGTGCGTATTCCTGCGCCCAAAATGGACCTGGTCAAGACTGCGGCTGGCCGCTGCGTGCCCTAAACGGTCACATAATGCAAATTATGTGGCATTTCTTTTTTGCCTATATTACCAGGCCCAATCGTTCCAGCTTGCTGCGGTGTTCCCGGCCTGTGGACATGATATAGATTCGTGTGGTGTTGATACTGCTGTGACCCAGAATGTCCGCCAGCTTGGCAATATCCTTTTCGATGCCGTAAAAGGTCCGGGCAAACAGCTTGCGCAGGTTGTGAGGGAACACCTTGCTCTCCCTGACCCCTGCCGCTTTGCAGAGCGCTTTCGTCTGCCGCCAAATGCAGCTGCGATCCAGCGCCTTGCCGTTTTTGCCCACAAAAATCACGCCGGAAGCGATTCCTTTCCGCTTGGCGTAACCCAGCAGCATATTTTTCAGCTTGCCCGGAACCAGTATGTTCCGGGTTTTTCCTTTGCAGGCAATGACCACTTCCCCGATCCGCACCGCTTCCACGGTGAAATATTGCAGCTCCGAAACCCGGATGCCGGTGCCGCAAATGGTTTGCAGAACCAAATTCAGCTGTTCATTCTTTTGCGACGCAGCCAGCAGCCGCATATACTCCGCCTTGGTCAGCTCCTTTTCCTCAGCGCAGTAGGTTTGCCGCTGGGTACGGATACTCTTCACCTTGCACCCAGGCAAACCCAGAAAATCCAACAAGCTGTTGACGGATGCCAGCATGGAATTGACAGAGCGCACCGCATAGCCCTGCTCCACCAATTTCTTTTTCCAGGAAATGACAAGCTCCTTTGTAATTGTATTTCCGTTGGCAAAGGCATAAAAAGCCCATACATCCCGCAGGTATTTCTCCCGGGTGGCGGCGCTTTTCTCCTCACAGCACAGATGGTCAGCAAAATGTGTGATTTGTTCTTTCGACAGATTCATGGCCTTTCCTCCGTTTTCATTTGTTGCATGGATTATTGTACCCATAGTTTAACATTTGAATAAGGAAAGCGCATATCTCCGTCACAGCAAACATCCTCTCGCATACAAAAACGCAAGTACTCCGGCGCCGCAGCGCCGACACGTTTTAGCAAAACAGGTAGAAATAGTTACAAATAGGCCCAAATTGCCTCCACAACGCAAAAAGCCCCCGATTCTCTGTTTTTACGCAGAAAATCGGGGGGTAATAACCGTTTTGGCTGGCAGAGATGAAGCTGTGTCCACACCCAAAAGGGTGCGTCCCCAGCGCCACCATCAATACTTTGATCTCTTTCTGTTTCATAAATCATTACCTCCAAAATAAAAGTAGCCGATAGCACCAACGCTACCGGCTTACAGTAATGATATATATCCAAGAACAGCGATGATACGCCCCTTCCGACGCACTACTGCCGTGTTACCAACAGTAGTAGAACTCGTATTAACAAAAACACGGGCAGGAAGTTTTTCCTGCCCATGCTTCATAGATTTAGTTTTTTGCAGGGAAAGAATCAATGTAGCCAACGTAGAACTGAGCAACCATCATAGCATCCAGGTAGTTGATCACACCGTCGCCGTTAACATCAGCAGCATTCAGATTCAGGTCTTCGTCGGAAATAGCGCCAACATAGTACTGGGCAATCAGCATAGCATCCAAGTAGTTGACCACACCATCACCATTGGCATCGCCCATCAAAACCACAGGCGCATCCGGATCCGCTTTGCCGCAGTGCTCGCAGACTCCGTCCACATAGCTGTGACCGGTGGCCTCGATGACTTCGTTGTAGCTGTCACCACAATGGCAGGTGTAGGTGATGTAGCCGTCCTCAGTGCAGGTGGGCTCGGTGACTACGGAATCGTAATCATGACCGGTAGCGCTGATCACTTCGGTTTCATAGTGGTCGCAGTTTTCGCAATCCCGGCGCTCCAGACCAGTTTCGGTGCAGGTAGCTTCGTCAATGACATACCATGCGCCATAGCTGTGACCAGTTGCAGGTACATAGGTATCCACATAAGAATCACCGCAACGGCAGGTGTAGGTGGTGTAGCCCTGCTCGGTGCAAGTAGGCGCAGTCACAACAGCCTCATAGCTATGCACATGATTCAACGAGGGAATCACTTCCTCTTTCGTTTCCCCACAGGTTTGGCAGGTATACAGCCGCTGACCGTCTGTCCCCTCGGTAGGTTCGATCGTAACAACACCTTCATCCCACGCATGGCCCAGCGCCTCGGTATGGCCGTCCACATAGCTGTCACCGCAACTGGCACAGGTATGGGTAGTATAGCCCTCTCCGGTGCAGGTGGGCTCGGTGACTACGGAATCGTAATTGTGGCCAGTGGCATCGATGGTTTCGATTTCATAGCGGTCGCAGTTTGCGCAATCACGGCGCTTCTGACCATCTTCAGTGCAGGTGGCTTCGTTGACAACAAACCACTCGCCGAAGCTGTGACCACGGGCATCGACATAATCGCCGGTGTAGGTATCGCCACAGTTCACACAGGTATAAACAGTATAACCTTCCTCGGTACAGGTAGGCTCCGTATCCACTGCATCATAATCATGGCCGTTGGCAGGAACATAGTTGTCCACATAGCTGTCGCCGCAGCGGCAGGTGTAGGTGGTGTAGCCCTGTTCTGTGCAAGTAGGTGTGGTCACCACTGCCTCATAGGAATGGACATGATCAACCTTCGGGATCGTTTCCGTTCTAGTCACACCACAGCGCTGACAGGTGTACAAACGCTGACCCTCGGTTGCCTCGGTGGGCTCGATGGTCACAACGCCCTCGTCCCAATCATGACCCAGAGAAGCAGTGTAGGTATCCACATAACTATCGCCGCAGTTTGCACAAGTGTGGGTGGTATAGCCCTGCTCGGTACAGGTGGGTTCCGTAAGGACAGAAGCATAATCGTGGCCGGTTGCTTCTACGACACGGGTTTCATAATACTCGCAGCGCTGGCAATCCCGGCGCTCCAAACCATTTTCGGTGCAGCTGGCTTCGTCAACCACAAACCACTGGCCATATTCATGACCCAAAGCGGCGATCTTGCCTTCGCCTACCTTCCAGGCCTCCAAATTGGAGATCTCAACGGAAGCAGTCTCATCCGCAAAATACTTGCCGCAGGCACATTCGTAGTATGCCTTATGACCGTCAACCGTGCAGGTGGCATCGGTTGCAGGTCGAAGTGTCAGATCCGTATGGGTACAAGCGGCAACATTCAATATCAGGATCAACTCTCTGCCCAAACGCTGATAGCCATAAGAGAATGCACCGGAAACTTCAGCGGATGCGGCAATACTCGAAATATTGGCATAGTACCAGTTGATAAAATCGTTCACGGAACCGGGGATATAGACATGAACCTTCATGCCATTGTTCTTCAGCAGCTGACCCAACACATCTGCACTATAGCTGTCCAAATAGGTATCTTTTCCCGTGAAATACTGGGCCGCTGTGTCATTGCAGACAGGCAGCGCATAATCGCAGGCAGAAATGGCATGGTCTTCCTGAATCACTGCATCGGTCTGGTTGAAATAGGCATGATACAGATCCTCACCCTGATCATTCCAGGTAAGATCCACATGGTAATACCGACCATCAATGCGCACATAGTTCCAGGCATGATTTTCCGCACTGCCGGAGCCAGGGTTGATACTGGTACCGATAGCGATGAAAGACTGGATGCCGGCTCGCTGCAACAGATACTGCAAAGCTTCCGCATAGCCTTCACAAACAGCCTTGCCCTCTACGATGGCACCGTAGGCATTATGGGCATTGTCAGCAAACTCGTAGGTAATCATACCGGCCAGCTTGTCATGCAGGTACAGTTCCCGTTCAAACTCAGTCATATTCAAAGTCAAACCGGCCAAAATCTCATCCACTTTTTCCTCAAATGCCGCCTTTGCGGTTTCCAGCTCCGCACCGGACAGGATGTAAGTAGGTATAACACTCACCACAGTAGTGGAAGTGCTGGAATAGGAATAGCCGTTACCCAGCCAGAAATGGTGGGCATAGTCCCGTCTGTAGACCTCCATGACCATGGTTAATTCATCTTTGGAAAGGGCATCCACGCCGTTATAGACTTCAATGCTCTCCGCGGAAGCTTCCACGCCGGCTGCGATCTGGTCATAGGCATACAGCAGCGCCACAGAATTGGGCATAGTGGCCAGCTGTGTTCTGCCATAATAGGGCACCACTTCCACCAAGACATAGGGGCTGAATTCATAGCCGGTAAATGTAAATGTATTATTCTCCGTATCGACGGTGAAGCTCACCAACTCTGCCACGCCGTTCTTATCCACATGGTACAGCACCAGTTCACCATTGGCCGCAGCAAGTGCGATTTCGGCACTGACAGGGATGGACAAGGTAACATACTCCTCCGTGCCGCCCCATTCGTTAATGGCAATGGGTTCGCCCCCTTCGTTGTACAGTGTGATATCATAGACCGCTGCCACATTGGAATAACCAACACTGTTAACGATGGCTTTGAAATAATCGGTGGTCACAGCCAGTTCCGTGTCAAAGGTCTCTACCCGGGCAGTTACTTCGCCATAATAGCAGTAGCTTTCCTCCGGGATCACCACCGCGTCGCCCACAGCAGAATACTCAATGGCAGGGCTGGGATTCTCACAGAGACATGCGTTAGTTCGCCAGCCATAGCGAGAGTTGCAGGAGAGCAGTTCCTCGCTGGTACACAAACCGCACACGGCACAGGTATGCAGACAAACACCGACAATGGAGGTGGTTTCATCCGCCGCACCTCCCTCCAGCACCACCACGGAGCCATCGGCGTAGGTCACCGTCAGTGTATACCACAGATCAATGCGTGCTTCTCCGCCCAAGCCGCTGGCTTCCACGCCACGCAGGGTTTCCACAAAGGCAAACTGATCATCCGGCAGCATTTCCCGCAGGGATACGGAAGCATCAGAGCCGGCATCATAGTGGCCTGCCACGCCGCCATAGAGGACGCCATTGTACTCCTCGGTAAACATACCCTCGTCCAGTTCCCAGAAGCCCTGGCCGGGGCAGATATCCATCTCGGTTTCTTCATCATAGAACCAGCCTTCTCTGCCGATGCGGTAGTTCCATTCGTAATGACGGCTCACAGGCTCATAGTACTTGGCATATTCTTCTTCGGACAAACCGCCATCGGGAGCCCAATCCTCGACTACAAACGCATAGTCCAGCGTCAGCATCTCTACCCGGTCTTCGCCCCATGCGATACCGCTTTCCCGCAGGTGGGCATCGTAAATGCTGGTGCCGCAGGACTCAACGGTGGTGGTCTTGTTAACTGTTTCGTATCCACCATAGCTGAAGTTATATTTGTGGGAAATGCCCTTTACGGAAACATAAAGAAAGACATCACTGATGGGTTCACCGGCATAGGCTTCCAGCTCCTGCATGGTGGCATTGATATTCACGGTAACGCTGTCCGCATCGCCGTTGACAGTAATAAACTGCTCCTCGTTGCTCCAGCCACCCCAGGTGCCATAATTGTTATTGGGCTCATATTCCAGATTATACTCGAAGAAGGAATAGTTGGCACCGGCGCGGATGGTAGCAAGCGTATCCCAATCATTCCGCAGGGAAATCTGAACCTCTACTTCCAACTTACCGTTGTTGTCGTAGTCGAGACCGATTTTTTGGTTTTCCTCCACCATTTCATTGTGGATTCGCACAATGTCGGCCGTCTTCATGGAAGCAGTATAGTCAAATACCAGGCCATCGGCCGTATCCGCAGCCGCCCACAGATCCCGGACATAATAAGGATGCTCGATGCTCATGTCGAGAGCGCTGTTGCCGTTGTCCACATCAATAAGCAGATCATCTGTAAAAATAACCGTATCACGGTTGAAGTAGAAATAGGCATGGCTGCAAGCATAGCAGTAGATGACGGTATCCAACGGCAAGACATTGTCCTCATCATAACCCACAGAGTAGAAGCCATCAAATTCCGTATACCGGGAATAGACATACAGCTTCTTCAGGCCGGAATTATGGAACATACCGTTGCAGAACACCTTCACATTCTTCGGCATCTTCACTTCGGTTAGAGAAGTGGTGTTTTCAAAAGCATACGCGCCAATGGTATCCACGTCTTCACCGATTTCCACCTCGGTCAGATTGACGCAATCCGCAAAGGCATAGTCACCCACCCGGATCACACCGCTGCCGATCACAACCTTTTGGATCTGGGCAGCATAGGCGTGCCAGGGCTGCTCTTCGGCACTGGCGTAATTGGCCATTGCACCGCCGGAAATGGTAAACACGCCATCTTCCAGCGTCCACTCCGCGTTGCCGCTGGTGCCACTGGCTGCCACTTCTGCCGCCATAGTCGGCATGGGCAGAAGGCCCAAAACCATAACAAGGCAAAGCAGCAGGCTAATACATCTGGTCTTCATTTTCGTTTTCATGGTTTCCCTCTCCTTCTGGAATGGATTTTGCGACACCCTTCCGGACACCGCAGGCTTGACCGAGATAAAAACTTGTGATATAATGACCCAGCCTCAGAATAGACTTCCCCTATACTTTTACATGCTAATTATACACACCCCAATGACATTTGTCCCCACCCCAAAAGTGTGGGATGGGGTGGTTTTCAATAAAAAGTGCGACCATAGGAGCGAGATATGAAAAAATCCTTAGCCTGCACCGCTGTTTTTATCTTCTTAATGTTGATTTTATCCGGATGCACTGCCGTTGGTGACAAAAGTGCCAGTTTTGTCATCATCTACGGCGCTGCCGCGGTGCTTTCCCTCTTGCTGCTGATCGGTTGTTGCTTATTGGTTCGGCAAAAGAGATTGTGGTTTGTGCTGTTGTTTGCATCCGTGCTGGTAGTCAACATCGGCTATACCTTCTTGTCCGTTTCCACTTGCCTGGAAATGGCATTGATGGCAAATCGCGTTGCTTACCTGGGTTCGGTATTTCTGCCGTTTTCCATGCTGATGATCATACTCAGCGTCACCAACACCCAATACGGGAAATGGCTGCCTGCCGCTTTGCTTGGCCTTGCCGCTGTTGTTTTCCTGATCGCAGCAAGCCCCGGTATTTGGGACATCTACTATAAAGAGGTTTCCTTTGCTATTGTAAATGGTGTTTCTACACTGAACAAAGAATATGGTCCGCTGCATCCGCTGTACCTGTTCTACCTGGTTGGCTATTTTGCCGTTATGGTCACCGTCATTATCCACGCATCCGTCAAAAAGACCGTCGATACCACCGCCCATGCGGTGATCCTGGCCATTGCGGTGCTTGTGAATATTGGCGTTTGGCTGATTGAGCAGCTGGCAAGCTTTGATTTTGAAATTCTGTCGGTTTCCTACATTATCAGCGAGTTATTCCTCCTGGGTGTCCACCTGGTTATGAACGAAAATCAGCGTCTTCGCCAGATCGTCAAGCAGGTGGAAACGGTGCAAAATTTTACGCAGCAAGACACGACCGTTCCGGATGCTATGCTGGAAACGCCGCTGCAGGAAGAAACCACAGACCCTGCATGCCTGGAAGCTTTTATCAACGGCCTCCAAAAGCTGACACCCACCGAGCATGCCATTTATGATGCCTACATCGCCAGAGCCACCACCAAAGAGGTCATGGCCAGCATGAATATTACGGAGAACACATTAAAGTACCACAACCGGAATATTTACAGCAAGCTGGGTGTTTCCTCCCGGAAGGAGCTTGTAGAGCGGTACAAGCAGATCCGTTCCGTGAGCAGTTCCGGAAACTATGACCAATAAATTGCTGCCCCCAATGCAGGATTGATTTTTGCATTGGGGGACTTTTATTGGCTAAGCATCCCGTTCGCCGCCACAGCGCCGACGCGTTTTGGAAAA
>JAZOBI010000042.1:0-3067 GCA_045595885.1 Faecousia sp.
CTTCGGGGGACTGACGGGCTTCTTTACGGATGAGCCTCAGTATTACCGCTGGGACACGCCCTATTCCGCCATGCTGCCGGCCTATTTTCAGGAAGAATACGGCAAGGATATCCTGGACGGCCTGGGATTGCTGTTCCTGGACAAGGAGGGATATCGGGAATTCCGCTATCAATACTGGAAGGCTATGCAAACACTGATGCTGCGCAATTTTGCCCAGCGGGTGTATCGGTGGTGCTCGGACAATGGCCTGACCCTGACGGGGCATTACATCGAGGAGGCAGAGCTTCGCTCCCAGATGCTTTGCTGCGGCGGAATTATGCCGTTTTATGAATACGAGACCATTCCAGGCATTGATTTTTTGCGGTATGCCGTTACCACGCCCAATGCGCCGAAACAGGTGAGCTCTGTGGCCTGCCAATTGGGCAAGAAAAAGGTGCTGACAGAAACCTTCGGCGGCTGCGGCTGGAATGTATCTGCCAGGCAGGCAAAATGCATTGCGGAAGCCCAGTATGTGGGCGGCGTCAATCTGATGTGCCAGCACTTGCTGCCCTACTCCGAACGGGGGCAGCGAAAGCGGGACTATCCTGCCCATTTTTCCTGGGTCAACCCCTGGGTCCGGCACGGCTTCCGGCCCTTTAACGATTATTTTGCCCGCCTGGGATATCTGCTGGGAGAGAGCCGGGAATTGGTGTCGGTGGCTGTATTTTGCCCCATCCGCAGTATGTATTTCGATTATAAGAGAACGGAATATAGCCGGAACTATCCGGTCAATGAGCATTACAGCCAAACCCTGGCGATGCTCAGCGCGATGCAGATTCCATATCACATCGTGGATGAGACGGTTTTGCAAAAGCACGCAACCGTGCAGGACGGCCGCTTGATCGTGGGGCAATGCCAATATGACACGCTGATCTTCCCGAAAACCTATACGATGGACAAGGGAACGGAAGTGTTGCTGGAGCAATATGTCCGACAGAGCGGAAAACTGCTGTTCCTGGATGAAAAGCCCTCCTATGTAGAGGCAGAGCCGTGGAGCTGTCCCTTTGAAAGCAATATTTCCTTAGCGGAGATTCGGCGGAAGCAGCCCTATGCTGTGTCTGATACGGGGACCACCGTCCGCTCCACATTGCGCCAATTGGGAGAGCAGCGGTTTATTTATGCGGTGAATTGCGATCTGACCCGGGAGGCGCACCTGAAATTCGACGGAGATTTTTCAGGGTTCAGGGCGTTGGATCTGGAAACGGGAAAACATCGACCGGTGGAAACAACGCTGTATTTCACACCTGGGGCATCGTATGTGCTGTTTCTGACAGATGAGACGGCACAGCCGGCAGAAGAACCCCGGCATATCACCCTGCAGGGCCCCTTTACCGTCCGGGAATGCACCGATAATTACTGGACACTGGATCAGGTTTATTATTCTGTGGATGGACACACCTACGAGGGCCCCTATAGCTGTATGGGCGTATTCCAGGAGCTGTTGAACAAGCGCTTCGATGGAGAGCTCCGGCTGCAATACCGGTTCCAGGCGGCATATCTGCCCCGGCGGCTGTTCCTGCTGGCAGAGGATATGGATACCCGGGAGTGCCGTGTCAATGGCCATCTCGTCTGCTTTAATGGCGCTGCGGATTTCGAAAAACAACTGCATCGGGCGGATATCGCACCCTTCCTGCAGCAGGGGGAAAACTGCGTGGAGTTCACGTTCCGGTTCTACCAGGAACACCGGGTGTACGATGTGTTGTTTGGAAATGCCACAGAATCTCTTCGCAATTGCCTGGTGTACAATACCACGGTAGAGGCCTGCTATCTCCAGGGCGACTTCGGCGTGTTTGCGCAGAGCGCCTTCCAAAAGGGTCAGCAGGAGGGCGTATATCTGGCTGACGCATTCTACCTGGGTCAGCGGCGTACGATGGTGACCGAGCCGGTTTTGGAGGGGTATCCCTTCTTTGCAGGCGCTATGGTTTTGGAGCAGGCGTTCACGGTGGAAGAACCCGGAAAAACGGTCCTTGATCTGCCGGGCGGCTATGCCCGCTGCACGCTGCGGATAAACGGCGAATTGGCAGAAATGTCTTATTTTGCCAACAGTGCGGATATCACCAAATACCTGAAAAAGGGACAAAATGTGGCGCAGATCACGCTGTATTCCGGAAACCGAAATCTGCTGGGTCCCCATCACAATGGCCAGTGGGAAGAGCCTGCCCATGTGGCACCCCGTGTTTTTGAGCTTCCGGGAAGCTGGAAGGAAGGAAAAAGCGACAAGGAGCGCAGCAGCTACTCCTTTGTCCGATTTGGATTGTTTTAGATTGCAGGAGGAACCAAATGGAAGGCTTTTTTGACCCTGACGGAAAATTGATGGATTTGCTCTGGAGGCCTATCCACATTATGTTTCTAAACCTGCTTTGGGTGCTGTTCAGCCTGCCCATCGTGACCATAGGCGCATCCACGACGGCGCTGTATTCGGTGTTTATCAAAATGCGAAACAACAAGGAAGGGAAACTCTTCCGGGATTTTTGGGATGCTTTTCGGACGAATTTCCGGCAGGCGACCATTATTTGGCTGATCCTGGCCGCTGCTGCGGCGGTGTTTACTACGGACATCATGTATTTTGTGAAAATGGGCGGTCTGGCCGGGACTATCCTTGCCATGATCTTTTTGGGCCTGGATGTGGTATTGCTGACGGTGAGCCTGTATGTATTTCCCATGCAGGCGTTGTTTGACAACCCCATCCTGACAACGCTGAAAAGCGCGGCGTATCTGTCTGTCCGTCATCTTGGCTGGACGGTGGTGCTGCTGGCTTTGGCGATCCTGACCGTACTGGCGGTGATCCTTTACTGGCCTGTGACAGCCTGGTTCGTATTCGGTCTTTGCGCATTTCTCAGCGCCTGGATCTTCAACAGGATCTTCCGGCGGTATTACCCCAAGGAGGAACAGACCGAATCGTGACAGGCCAAAAACTCCTTGCGTATTTCCCGGTTGTCATATATAATGTTACCAGTTCTATGGTTATTTCAAAAATCTATAGATAAGTTGGTGAAGAAAATGGGCGTTACGCGGGAGGATGTTGCGC
>JAZOBI010000043.1:0-23226 GCA_045595885.1 Faecousia sp.
CTTTCGGGATTATCACCAACTGCGACAGCGGTAATTTCGGCGATTTCCACAGCGCCGTAATTGCCCATACCACAGATAAGGCCAAATACATAGTCATTGGAAGTCAGCACACAAGCCGAATCGATCTGCAGTTGGCTTCCAAGGATCTGCACACCGCTGAGGTTGGCTCCGGCCGCGATATTGCCGGCAAACAAGCCGTAGGCAATGCCGCTGGTTCTGGCACCGGCCCGAATGGTGGCGGTAACGTTCTCAAAAATCACATTTTCCAGCACAGCGCCGTCGGCCAGGGAGCCGAACAAGCCAAAGCGGGTCTTGGCATTGTCGGTCTGGGTGATGGTCACATTGGAAATGGTGTGGCCGTTACCCAAAATGGTGCCGGTAAAGTCGCCGTAGCTGAACATGGCAGGCCAATCCAGGCCGGTAAAGTCCAGATCCGCGTGGATCTCAAAGCAACCGTTACGGGTGGCGTTGTCCACCAGCTGCTGGGCAGTGTAAATGTGATACCACTCACCTTCCCGCCAGTCCACATACACAGCGACGGAGGTTTTGGTAGCCGTGATTTCGTTCTCAGCCACAAAAGTCGGGAATTCTACGGTTTCGCCCACTTCGCTGGCGCGATCGGCGTCATAGTAGGCTTTCTCAAAGGAATAGCCGGAACGCTTGGGGAATTTATACATCTGCAGGGCGCCGGTTTCCATATCCCACTGCGGGGTCTGGATAGCGGAAACGCTGGTAGGATTGAAGGCATAGGTGTCCAAAAGCGCACCATCCTCCAAATTATAGAACTGGATTTCATACATGGGGATCCAGGCTGCGTACAATGTCAGCACGGGTTCCGCGGAAGTGTAGGTTCCGTTGGGATCCACCTCTAAAAGGCGGTTTTCAAAATCCCACTTATCGGCATAGGATTGAATCGTATTGCCATCGCTGCCCACCGTTTCCGTGCGGGTAGCATACCAACCGGCAAGGAAATAGCCATTCTTGGCTACCGTATAGGTGTTGGTGGCGCCGCGGATGCTGTTGTCGGGCGCAAGCAGGGCCAATTCCACATTACCGGAAGCATTGGTGGTCATGCCGGAAATGTTGAAAGAGTCCATAATCACGGAGCAGTTGGTAGTAAACTCGCCGCCGTTGGCATCAAAGCGCACACTGACAGTATAGCCCGCTTCGTCGTTGGCATCATACTGATTCTGCTCCGCGCCGCAGGCACAGAACAGGAAGGCAATCGCCAAAAGCATAAGGGGGATTAACAGTGATTTGCATTTTTTACACATTGTGTTCACATCATCCTTTACATCTTTGTGCCGTTCCGGCAGGGCCACGCAACACGCATGACCCTGCCAAGCGCTGATCGCTTATTCTTCAGTAGTTTCGGCCGGAGTTTCTTCCGCATCGGCGGGGATTTCTTCGGTCTGCGCAGCAAGTTCGGCTTCCGCCCGGGCTGCTGCCTCCGCTTTTTTCTTCTTCAGGTTCAGCGCCAGCACAACCAAGCCCAAAACCGCCACAACGCCCAGGACCACGATGGCTACCATGGTGCCGTCGACCTGATTGTCGGGTGTAGGCTCGATCACATCGTCGCCACCCTCTTCCGGAGTTTCCTTCAGCTTGGCAATTCTCTGCTCTGCGCTCTGCAAGGTGGCGTAGGCATCGGAAGCCAGCGCCTGCTGCTCCAGATTGGTGATCTTGCTGTACAAGGTACGGGCAGCCACAACCGCCGCCTCATCGGACAGGCCAACGGGGTTGGGCAGCGCATTCACCGCGTCGATGAATGCCTGGGTATTCTTGTCGGCAGCAGCAGCGCCGGCAAAGGTCATATCCAGATCGAAGTACTGACCCATGATATAAGTGTCATAGCCCTGACCATTGGTGGGTCTGACCATGATCAGCTTGTTCTCCACATAGCCTACATAGTCCACAAAGTTTGCGCCGTAGAACACATTGGAGTACAGGCCGCCGGTGGCATTCCACATGAAGTAGGGAATCTGGCCGTTGCCTTCGATCTGAACGGTGTTGCCGTCATAGTCGGTGTACTCGCCATGGTTACCGGTGCCGGGGATATGCTCCAGACTCTCGTAGTAGGAGGAATCGAATTCTTCCTCCAGAACGGGAGCCTCATAGCTGGTAAAGGCCACCATCTTCAGATTCTCGCAGCCGTAGAAGGCCTTGTGGCCCACAGCCCGCAGGGACGCAGGCAGGGTCACCGCCTTCACATCGCTGCCGGCCAGAGCCTGACCGGCAATCCGGACGGTGCCATCGGCGATCACCAGATGATCGGCGCTTCTGCCGGTGTAGGTGATCAGCTCCAGGCCGTCGGGCACAGCGCAGTACAAAGAGCCGTCGATAACGAAGACAGTATCGCTGATATTGTAAGTGTACTGGACGGTTTCGTAATCCACACCGTTGAAGGTTTCCACGACTACGGCGGAGAAAGGCGCCACCTTACACATTGCGAAGGGGTTATCGCCCAGAGTCACCAGATTGGCGCCCAGAACTACGGTAAAGTCGGTCAGTTCCGCCTTCATAAAGGCGAAATCTTCGATGGAAATCGCTCCGGACAGATCCACGTCCACAATGCCCGCATAAGCAAAGGCATAGGCGCCGATCTCGGTGGCCGCATGGAGGTTGTGCACCGTGGTCAGGGCTTCGCACTGGGCAAAAGCGCCTTCGGCAATAACAGTGCCGGCTTCATTCAAGGTAGCAGTGGTCAGATTGGCGTTCAGCACAAAGGCGTACTTACCCAGCTTCTGAACAGCGGGCAGGTTCACTTCTGCCAAGCCGCTTTCCATGAAGGCGTAATCGCCCACGGTCACGATATACTCCAGGTTAATGGCACTCAGCATCTGGCAACCGGCAAAGGCATATTCGGGCAGTTCCATAATGGCATCGCTCAGCACCACATTCTGCAGGTTGCGGCAGTAAGCGAAGGCGTAAGCGCCCACGGTTTCCGCATTGGTCAGCTCTACACGTTCCAGAGTGGGAGCATGGTAGGAGTAGATATACATACCCTCACTGCTGACGGCTGCCACAGTCATATCCGTATCGGAGCAAATGTTGAACACGTCGCCGGAGAAGGCATATTCGCCGATGGAAACTGCCTTGCTCAGATCAATGGTCTTCAGGCTGGAGCAGTTGTAGAAGGCCATATCGCCGATGGTGGCGTTGGCACCCAGCGTGACAGACTCCAAAGACGCGGCATTGGCAAAGGCATTGTTGCCAATGGTCACATAGTCACCGATGACCAGGGTGGTCAAGGGAGAGCTGAAGACATACTGATAGCGGTTATTGCCCTTCTCGTCTTTGAAGCGATCCACCACGAAGTGGTTATCTCTGTCCACATAGAAAGCTCTTTCGCCGATGGTCACATTGTTGCCGATGATAACTTCTTCCAGCTTGGCACATTCATAGAACATGGCCTCGGAAAGGGTCATGCCGTCGGGAATATTGACCCGCTTCAGCGCGGCGTAGGCAAAGGCATACTCGCCCACCTGCGCATCAGCCGCCACGGCAGGCATTTCTTCCGCGGCGATGCCGCAGAAGCCGTAATCGCCAATATCGGTCAGCTGACCCAGATTCAGCGTCTGCAGGCGGCCGGAAGATACCACGCCACTGCTGCTGACGGTTTCCACAGCAAAGCCATAGGCATTGACAACGGTGACAGCGGGCAGATCCACAGAGGTAATTCTGGTGTTATGGGAGAAAGCGCCTCTGCCGATGGCGGTTACGTTGGCGCCGCCGATATTCTCAGCGGTATATTCACCCCGGATTACGGGAGAAACCGCTACCAGAGTTTTGCCGTCGGAGGACAGCACGAAGTCCTCAGACTGAACCCGGAATGCGGTATTGCCTTCCGCCACATGGTAGACGGTGATGCCGGTATCCCGGAAAGCATACTCATAAATAGCCTTTACATCCTTGCCGATGGTCACTTCGGTCAAATTACTGCAGCAGTAGAACATACCGGCAGGAATGACGGAAGTGTTAACCTCAAAGGAAGTCAGGGCAGTACAGTTGCTGAAGGCGTATTCGCCAAACTTGACCTTTTCGGCGGCAATCTGCACATCCTTCAGGCTGGAGCAGCCGGCGAAGGCGTAGGCGCCAATGGTCTGCAGGGTTTCAGGCAGAACGACGGTCTTCAGATTGACGTTGCCGGCAAAGGCATAGTTGGAAATAACATAAGCAGAGGGCAGTTCCAGCGTGCCCTGCAGGTTGCACTTTTCGAATGCAGACTGGTTAATGATCTTCAGATTATTCTCACCGCTGAAGGTAATCTTCGTCAGAGAGCTGCAGCCATAGAACGCGCCGTACTCAATGGATTCCAGCGTAGACGGCAGCACCACTTCCTCCAGTCTTGTCAGCGCCGCAAAGGCATAGGAGCTGATGGTCTTAACACCCTCGGGGATGATGACCTTGGTGATATTCTCATTACCAAGATACCACTGCTTGGACAGGGAGCTGTCATCCTGCTCCAGTTCCTCCTCGGTCTTGAGCACATAGTCAAAGTTGGAGAACGCGAAGGAGCCAATGGTGGTGATCTTCAAATCGCTGGGAATGGTAACAACGCCGCTATTGTTATCACCGCTGCCAAAATAGCTGCTGAGCATAGCGCCGGTGGTAATGAAGGGATCCTTGACCTCGATGGAGATGGACTCAGAATAATAGGTTGCACGATCATCCTGGTAAATCTTCACCGTAACAGAGGCAAAGCCCTCGCCTTCGGCGGTGATTCTGCCGTTTGCATTGACGGAAACCACATTGTCGTTACTGGAAGAATAGACCACTTGCACATCATTGGGGAAGAAGGCATCCAGGGTATAGCGGATGGTTGCCGATTCAGAGGGGTACATCTGCAGGCCATAGACACCATCAAAATAGCGGATGTCGCCGGTGGTACCCAGCGTTCTTTGGGTGCTGTCCACCTGGAAGAAGGCAAAGTCTACATAGTAACCATCCAGACGGAAGATATCCGCAACCGGCTTGTCATAGCGGACATATCCCTCGTCCCCTTCCGCCAGAACTGTGACCTTAAAGGACACGCTCTTGTTGGAAGAAGGGTCACGGACCTGAATAGTGGCGGTACCGGGAGCCACAGCCACCAGCTTGTCGTTTACAACATTGACGACCTTCTCTCTGGAAGAACGGAACTCCAGCAATTCAGCCCATTCGGTATTGGGATATACCAGGGGCTCCAGAGAGTAAACTTCATTGGGACTCAGAGTCAGATCTTCCAAGCCATCCATGTAGAAGTCCACATAGTCATTGGGCAGGCCGATCTCATAAGTTGCGTAGTTCAGCGCGTAGTCATAGCAAGTAACCACGATGGAGTCGCCGGTAACACGACCTTCCCGGCCGTTGTAGGCATTTTCCTTGATCTGATAGATATAATCCGTCAGTTCGTAGGTAACCACAGTAGTGCCGTTCTTGACAGAATAAACAGGGGTCATGTACTGGCTGAAAGTCGCAATTTCCAGCGCGGTCGCACCCTCGCTGTCTGTGGACATACCAACATAACCCACCTGCATAGCCATGGTGTAATGGTTATCATAGATGGATACATCCATGTACAGACGGTTCTTCTCCAGGGTCTTGTCGTAAGTGTAGTAGAACCGGGTGTCCGTAACGGTAGGAGCCTCAAAGTCCACCACCAGGGGGAAGGTGAATACATTGTTCTCGTTGGTTTCCACACCGCCATCGCCGTAGTCCAGATAACCGGTCAAGGTCACGGTGTACTCGGAGTTGTTCATCAGGTTGTAGTCCATGGTGTCGAACTCGATTTCGATGTTGGCGGGGTAAATGCTGCCGCCGTCACCATAGGACTTACGAACATCGGTTTCCACCCGCTCAAATACCACTTCACCGGTGGTATCGTCGGTAATGGAAATGGTGATCTTCGCCGCGTTACGCAGCATACCGGCCCATACGAACCGCAGGGAGTGGATCGTGCCGTTCTGGTTGGACAGCGCGATATAATCCTTGCTGGCAGAGATCACGCGGGTATTGGCAGGATCCTGCTCAAAATAGTAGGAGCCCAGGTAGCTGACATAGTCATTTTCAATACCGCCGATGGGCAGGGTCGCATAAGCATCGGGCTTATTCTTGTCTTCTTCGTCGATGGCATCGTTCAGCTCATCGGCATTGGTTTCGTAGTATTCCTTATCGAACAGAGGAGCCTTGGTCCAATCGCCGTAGAAAGCCAGATAAGGCGCGCTCAGATTGATCTCGGTACCCTCGGTAGCGGTCAGGGTAATGAAGCCCTCCACATACATACCGTTGGCAAAGGATTCATCCAGATAAGCCTTATCCTCATCGCTGAGGGTGATGGTCACCGTCACCTTGGCATTCTGACCAGCCGCCACGGTCAGACCAGAGCCATTGACAGTACCACCGGAAACGGAAGTGATTTCTACCACGGCGCCGCTCAGCAGATAACCCTGCTCAGTAACCGTAGTCATACCGGCATTGGTCAGCGTTTCGCTGACACCTTCGGTCATGACATAGGCGCCAATGTCATAAGACAGCTGCTTGTCGCCAAAGTTCTGCACGGTAAAGGTCAAAGTATAGACACCGGTCTTCTGGGCATCATCGCCCAGCTCGATCTTTACCTTGTCCATGGGATTGCCATCGGCATCGTAGGTCAGCAGCACCGCAGGTGTTGCCACAGCGCTCTGCAGATTGGCAAGGCCCGCACCCTGCTTACGCACAGCATAAGGCAGACCGTTCTTGTTATATGTAATGTCCGCGGTGGACATCAGCAGGCGATAAACCATATCGTTCAACGCCACAGGGTCATTGGCCATTTCAGGGAACTTCTGGGTCACATACTGGCGCATCAGGATAGAGATACCGGCCAGGTTGGGGCAAGCCATGGAAGTACCGGACAGGCGCTCATAGCCGCCGCCGGTGACGGAAGAGAGAATATTGCCGCCGTAACCGGTGATCTCAGGCTTGATGGACAGATTGGGGGTGGGACCCCAGGAGGAGAAGTCGGAAATGAAGGGGCCGGCAGCCTGTTTGACGCTGAACACCAGCTTGCCGCCGCCGGCAGCAGCCAGCATTTCGCCATCGTCCTGAGAAATGGAGCAGGAAGCCAGCGTAGCGGAGCCCACATTCATCTTAATGTCACCGGCTACATTATTATAAATAATAATACCGATGGCACCGTTGCTCTGCGCCAGCAACGCCTTCTCTTCAAAGGTGGTGCTGCCACGGCGAACCAGGGCAATCTTGCCCTGTACATCCAGGCCGGTATAGTCGGCCGCACGGCCAACACCGGGAATCACCACATACTCCAGTTCCTTGGTTTCCTGATCACCCAGCACCGCGGCGCAGAAATCCAAAGGATTCCCGCCGTTGTCATTGGACTCGGTGAAGTAGATCAGCGTCTCACCATACAGCAGATAAGGAGTCAAAGTGCCATCAATGGAGGCAACGGACATAGCGCCATCATAGGTACCGGGAGAGCCAACCGTACCGGTATCGGGATTGGAGGTCAGACCCAGGTTACCATTGGCCTCGGAACCGTAAGCGGAGGAGTAGCTGTTGGAAGCTGCCACGATCAGGCTGATACCCGCATCGCGGATTTTGTCGTAAACGCCCCAAAGCTTTTCCTCATCACCCTCACGGCTAAAGCCGCAGGCGGTACCCAGGGACATATTGATCACGTCAACACCCAGAACCACGCAGTCTTCCAGCGCGGACAGAATCCAGGAAGCCAGGGCAGTATCATATGTATCAGAGAACACCTTCATGCTTACCAGCTGCGCATTGGGTGCAACACCCAGAATGGTATCATCGTTACCAACAATGATGCCGGAAACGTGGGTGCCGTGGTTATTGTGGGTGGAATAGACATCGGGATCGTAGTCAGCATAGTCGAAGCCGAAGGGCACCTTTTCGCTGATATACACATCATCAATGGTCAAACCGGCGTACTGCTGGTAAGCCATGGTCTCTCCCAAAACCGCCGCTACCTGCTCATAGGTCAGACCCAGATTGGTAGAAGAGAAGCGGGACGGATCAAACGCGCTGTGGGCATAGTCCAAACCGGTATCCAGAACCGCCACAACCATACCGGAGCCATCAAAATCCACACCGGTCTTATCGGTAATACCGGTGTCGCCGGTAACAAACAGCGGATTCTCTACAATTTGGGTATCCGCCACCTTGTAGGCTTCGGAAACCATCACATCCGCGTTTTCACCGATGGACTGGCAGGTGATCTCAAAATCCCGGGCGGTGATATACACCTCAAAGCCGGTCAGCAGGGTTGCATACTCAATACCGCTGACGGTATACTCCAATCCCTGCGCATCCAGGTTCTTCAGAATCTCTGCCTTTCTGGCAGCGACCTGTGCTTCGATCTGCGCGGCCGCCTGGCTGAACAGCGCGAAATCGGCAAAAGACATAGTCTTATCGGACTTCTGGTAGGCATCATAAATATTCATGACATCTTCCAAAATAACGATAAGAGAAAGCACATCGTCTTCTTTCACCGTCTCGGGCAGCTCATAAGCCACACTGCCATCCAGATAGTCGGTATAGTCCAGCTTCAAATCCTCATTGTGGGAAATGAAGGAGGCCGCGTAACTGGATGCTTCTGCTTGCGGTGTTACCACCACGCAGAATACCATGACCGCAACGACCAGCACCAACAGTGCTTGCGTCATTGCTTTTGTAATCCGTTTCTTATTCATGGATAATTCGCCTTTCTCTTTTGGTTTTGTGCGTAACACAATCCGAGCCATTTTACTCGTTATATCATTCTACTAAAAATCCCCAGTAATTGCAAGTAGATTTATCCGATTATTGTAGAAAAATCTGGGATAATTCTTTGTGCATAGCAACGAATGTTTTTCTCCCGTACCTCTCCGTTCCTCAAATGCCGGGAGGCGCCCAGGCGCATTTTTCGTCAGAACGACTCGCTTTTTCCATTTACTTTTCCTGTCAAATATGCTATGATACATAGGATAACCTAAATCCTCACATAAAGGAGGTTCCTAATGACAAACGATATTCGCAGGCTGATTCACCGGGTTTACGGCATAGCCATAAGCGCCGTGACGGTGATCTCCGGCACCCGCATTGCGCTGGCCTGCCACAAAATCTACACCACCGGCAAGGCTGCCGGCGGTCAGATTTACAGCAGGCAAGCTGTAGCGGAAGCCTTTGCTCCCATCGCGCTGTCGGTCTATCTATGCCTGGCTCTGGTGATCGGCGGTTTCATCCTGCACTGGCTGCTGCCGCCGGAGAATCCAAAGAGGGTCACAGAAAAGAACCGTCAACTTATTTTGAACCGGCTTCACGCCAAAACAGACCTTTCTCAGTGCGGCAGTGAGCTTCGTTCCGCTGTGAAAAAGCAGCAGAAAAAACGCAGGCTGCATCTTCTGATCAGCGCCGCGCTGCTGATTGTGTTTTCCATCGGTTTTCTCATGTATGTCTGTATGCCCAGCCGCTGGCCGGAGGATCTGACCAACGTCACTGCAGCAGTTGTGCCGGCAGTTCTCTGGATGTTCGCCTGTCTGGCAATTCCTACCGGTTACGCCATTTTTACCGCTTATTTCTGTCGGTTCAGTATGGACAAGGAAATTAAGCTCATGCAACAGGCCTGCAAGGAATCCCCTTCCTCCCCTGCCCAAAACGCCGCCAAAATCCATCGCGCCAACTGGATGCAGGTCATCCGCTTTGCGATTGTCGCGCTGGCTGCCGGCCTTATGCTGTACGGCTATTTCACCGGCGGCATTGAAGATGTCATTGCCAAAGCCGCCGCTATTTGCACAGAATGTGTAGGATTGGGGTGAGCGCTATGAAGAAACTTTGGAACAAAATCAAGCCCTCCCGGCGCAAGATCATGCAGCTTTACTTCGCGCTGCTGTTTAACGCTAACATTCAGGGCTTCTTCACCGGAAAAATCTACGCTGACAAAAACTACAGCACCACCACCAAGCAATTCTGCGCTCCCGGCATCAACTGCTACTCCTGCCCCGGCGCTGTGTCCGCCTGTCCTCTGGGCAGTCTGCAGGGTTCCTTCAGCGCTGACCGCAGTACACTCTTCTATGTGGGTGGCATTTTGTTGCTGTATTGCATTCTCTTTGGTCGAATGATCTGCGGCTGGGCCTGTCCCTTCGGTCTGATTCAGGAACTGCTGTATAAGATCAAATCCCCAAAAGTTAGAAAAAGCCCGGTCACACGAATCCTTTCCTACTTCAAATATGTGGTCCTGGTATTCTTTGTGGGCGTTGTTCCCATCACATATGCCATCCGCGGCATTCCCCTGCCGGCCTTCTGCAAGTACATCTGTCCCGCCGGCACCATCGAAGGAGGATTGCTTCTGCTTTCCAACAAGCTGAATGAATCCACCTACTTCCCCATGCTGAATTATCTGTTCACCTGGAAATTCATGCTGATGATTTCCATCGTGGTGGGCTGTGTATTCATCTTCCGCCTGTTCTGCCGTTTCCTCTGTCCTCTGGGCGGACTATATGGCCTGTTTAATAAGATTTCCGTCTTCGGCGTCCAGGTCGATGAAGAAAAATGTACCCACTGTACTCTCTGCGTCTCCCATTGCAAATGCGACATCCAGCACATTTCCGATCAGGAATGTATCGCCTGCGGCGAATGTATTGACATCTGTCCCACCAAAGCCATCTCCTGGAAGGGCAGCAAAATCTTCCTGAAGGCTAACGAAATCCCCGCCGGGGCAGACGAAGAAACAGTAGCCGAAACCAAGAAAAAACAAACCCGCACCCGCCTGATAACCCGCATCGTTTCCACCGTGGTGCTTCTGGCTGTGCTGATTGGCGCCATCTGCTATTACTGGGATCCTGATGTGGACATCTTCAATCCCGCTACCGTAGGCGTGGAAATCGGAAATCGCTGTCCCGGAGAAGAACTGAAGATCATCACTAAGGACGCTATCACCGAAGATCTCTTCGATCCCACAACCACCGGAAAAATCACCATCATCAACTTCTGGGGCACCTGGTGCACCGCCTGTGTGGCAGAATTGCCCTACTTTGATCAAATTGCCACGGAATACGCAGATGATGTGACCGTGGTGGCCATCCATACCGATCTGATCAGCGGCACCGCGCCCGGCTACATCGCGCAAAACTATCCCGACAGCAACATTCTATTCCTGTCCGATATCCCCGGAGAAAGCGGCGATGCCTACTATTCCTCTCTGGGCGGCCAGGGCGCCTATCCCTACACCATCATTCTGGATGCTTCCGGCATCATCATCGCCAAGTTCCCCGGTTCTGTTCATTACGAAGACCTGCAGCAGGTTGTAGAAGCGGAACTTAATGGCTGATACAAAAACCCCAGGCTCGGCTGAGTCTGGGGTTTCATCATGCCAAGCAAAGAGCGCCTGCCCTTTTGAAGCCCTTTGCGTACTCATCATAGCAATATCAAAAATTACGGTCCCCAGGCCTCGCACGAGTCTGGGAGCCAAAATAAAAATGGCACCGGGTTTCCCCGGTGCCATCTTATTTCATTAGCCGTAATGGACGTTTTTAGGAATTACTCCTCTTCCTTCTTGGAAGCGGTCACGGCAACAGCGGAGATGGACATCACAGCGATCAGAGCGACAGCCAGGATGTTCATGCCACTGGTGGAGGGGTTGGGATCGGTCTCGCCGCAGTTGGTGCAGACGCCGTCCTCGTAGTTGTGGCCCAGAGCCTCAACAACTTCCTGAGCAACCAGGACTTCCTCACAGACGGAGCAGTGAGAGCCTTCGGTCAGGCCGGTCTCGGTGCAAGTGGGAGCAACAGCCTCGTCAACAACCACAGTGTGGCCCAGAGCCTCGACGACTTCCTGAGCAACCAGGACTTCCTCACAGACGGAGCAGTGCTTGCCCTCGGTCAGGCCGGTCTCGGTGCAGGTGGGAGCAACAGCCTCGTCAACGACTTCGGTGTGGCCCAGAGCGGGAACTTCTTCCTGAGCGACCTTGACATCGCCGCAGCGGGAGCACTTCTCACCCTCGGTCAGGCCGGTCTCGGTGCAGGTGGGAGCAACAGCGGGAACAACGACATAGTCGTGGCCCAGAGCAGCGGGCTCTTCCACGATGCACATCTGGTCACAGTGAGAGCAGTAGTAGATAGTGGTGCCACCGGCAACACAGGTGGGCTCAGCGGTCACTTCGCTGGTGCACAGATAAGTATCGTGCATGACATAGGTGTCGCCGCACTCGCAGGTGTACTTCCACCATACGGAACCGTTGGCGTCAACCTTCAGAGCTTCTCTGGTGGGGTTGCAAACGTGCTCGCCGGGCTCGGAGGGCTCGGTGGGATCGGTTTCCTCGGGCTCGGAGGGCTCAGTGGGCTCAGTCTCCTCGGGCTCGGTGGGCTCAGTGGGCTCGGTCTCCTCGGGCTCGGTGGGCTCGGAGGGCTCAGTGGGCTCGGCCTCGGTGCTGATCAGACCAGCAACTGCCTCTACCTCAACCAGAGACTGGTCAGCCTTGTTGAAGCTGTCGATTACCAGCTCAACCTTGTGCTCGCCTTCAGCCAGAACCACGAAGGTAACGGAGAAGAGAACGCCTTCAACTTCCAGATCTTCGGTGTGGAAGCCAGTGACCTTGCCGGTCTTCTTGCTGCCGGTAAAGCCCATGAAGTCTTCAACGGCTTCGCCCTTTTCGATCTTCTTCAGTTCCAGGGCTTCGGCATCAAAAGTGACCTGCAGACCGAAAGCAGTGAATTCGGCGGCAGACATCACAACGTCCACAGTAACTTCTGCATCGACTTCAGCGCCGTAAACAGTACCAACAGTCACAGTGGGCTTTTCGGTTTCCGTTGCGAAAACGGCTACCGACAGGGACAGCAACAGAGCAGTTGCTACCAGGATGCTAATGAGTTTTTTCATGAATTTTCGCTCCTTTTTTTGTTATAAAATAATTTTTAAAAAATTATTTTTCAGGGAATAAAGCTGTCAATGTCGCCAACATAGTACTGGGCAATCAGCATTGCATCCAGATAATTAATGTCGTCATCGCCATTGACATCGGAAGCGGCCATGTTGAGATCTGCTTCCGTAATATCGCCAACATAATACTGGGCAATCAGCATTGCATCCAGATAGTTGACATTACTGTCACCATTGACATCACCCAGCAGAATCTCAAATGCAGGTGTGACATCAATGGCCACCAGCGAACCGTGAACGGAGTTCACAGTACTCAACTCCATGATAACAGGCTCACCGGCAGTCACGGTCAATTCTGCGCTGACAGAGATCTCATTACCATCGAAGCTGGTGACACCAAACTCAAATTCCTCGCCATTGATGATCATGGTGGGCAGGTTGGAATTATAGCTGTACAGGTAAGTGAAATTCAGGACAACAACCATGTCCTGAGCAGGAGTCCAGGAGTAGTACACAGTTTCTTTGTACAGATCCAGATCCAGTTCCGTCATCAGATCCACTTCAAAGGGGTTCTGCACAGAGCCGGCGCGATAGCCGGGAACAAAATGATAGTCAACTTCTTCGAAACTGAAGAAAGTTTCCTTTTCAACCCAGCCACCAATCAGGATCAGCAGCTCATCACCGGGCGTCACATAGATGAAATAGTTCTCTCTTGTGTCGTCGTACTCGCCGTCTTCACCGGTCGTACAATTCTCAAATCTGACATAGAAATCACCGGGGGTGACCCAAACGGTGCCGGTTTCTGTGGCATACCACTTATAGTAGAAATAGCCTTCGTGGCTGGCGGGGATGGTCAGCTCAATGTCTTCCAGATCACTAACGATTTGGGGGTTGTGCATACCGCCCAAAGGCGCATAGTAATCCAGTTCAAACGCGGCGGCCTCATCGCCATCATTACCGATATAGAACATGGTGGTGCCATACAGCGCAAGGTCATACTCAACCACGCCACCAACGGCATCAATACGGCCCTGGACGATTTCATCCGTCCACATATCGGTGTATTCGTAATAGATGTAAGCGTTCTCGCCGGTAACGGTTAGAACATAGCCTTCGAACTCATAGGTAATGTTGTACAAAACCTGCTCGCCCGCACCAATTTCAACAGTATTGCTGGGCAGATGGGCGGGGCGCATAGGCATATCAATACCCGGAACAGGGATCAGCTCATTGGTCCAGCTCAGGTTCACAGTTGCCTTAAAGCCGTATCTGGAGCTCTCATTGTGGGACCAGGAGAAGGTATAGGTTTCACCCGCAACCACTTCAACGGAGCCGTAGTAGCCACCATTCAGTTGTTCACCGTTTACGGTGAACACGGTATAGCTGTTCCACTCTTCCATATAGGAGCTGTTATCCTGATAGCCATTGGACCAGGAAGCTTCATAATAGAACGCAACAGCCGAAATGTAAAGCGTGCCGGTTTCTGGGGCGACAAAGGTATACACAGACGCCTCTTCAGCAGCTCTGGGCAGTTCCATTTCGTTATTGCCAATCACGAGTTCATTTTCCGCGGCGAAAACCGCAGGCATCATGCTGAGCAACAGCGCCAAAATAACCAGCCAGCTGAATGTTTTTCTCATTCAATTACTCTCCTTTTCTATTTTGGGGCAAATAGAACACAGCGAAATTACTCCTCTGCCACCAGGGTGATGGTAATCTCGGTAGCGCCGGTGTCGAAGTAAATGTAATCGGCATGGACATAGCCTTCCACAGCAACAGCCAGCTTGGTCTTGTAACCATCCTGCTCCACCAGGCGGAAAGTAGCTACGCCATTGGCATCGGTAACCTCAGGGGTATAGCAAAGATCATCCAGGCAGATCTGTACATAGCAATCCGCAACGGGAGTGCCATCAGGGTATACAACAGTAACTTTGTATTCCACCTTGCCGTCAGAAGTTGTCTGGGTCGGCTGGGTTGTTTCGGTATTTTGCGTGCTGTTTGTAGATCCTGCAGGTGCATCCGTACTGCTGCCTTCGGTGTTTTCGCCACCACCACAGGCGCACAGACACAGACCCATGCACAATACCAACAGCAAGGCCAGGAATTGCTTGAAATGGTTCATCGGTTTTTCTCCTTCTCTACAATAAAACGGTCGCATGGCAGTTCAATCGTATTCCAAAGCATTATAGCAGTTTTGTGAACTGATTGCAAGTGTTTTCTAACAAAAAATACATAAGTATGTCAATATTTTTTTACATCTGACCCGAGGACAGTTAGCGCACCCTTTCCCGGGTCCGGATTCGCCGTTTGAAAACAGTCGCGGGCTGTCCATCGGTGGGCATCACGCCGCCTCCCTCGATAGGGGTATGGACATAATCCTCTGCCAGGAGGAATGTAAAAATAGCGGTGCAGTCATCCTGAGAAATATAGCCGGATCGAACAAAGCAAATTCTGCCCTCTCTGTCGATAATGACCGTAGCCGGATAACTTGAAATCTGCAGACTTTCCACCAATCTGTCTTCACACCGGGCCATAGGGAATGTGATACCGTACAATTTTTGAAAAATAGTAAGTTCCATGTCCGTCTGATCCACCGGATTCAGCCCCAGAATGGCTACCCGATCACCGAATTGTTCATACATTTTCTGCAGATTGATCATATTCACCGTAGCAGCACCGGATGTGCGCTCCCAGAAAGCCAGCACCACAACATCCTTCTCTTTCAGCATAGCCTGCAGAGAATGTGTCTGGCCATTGATGTCTTCCACGACGAATTCGGGCACCAGATCGCTTAGGTTCAAAAGCGGCGGCTGATTGTATTTCAGCAGAATCTTGGTAAAATCTTCCGTTGTTGCGTAAATTTCTTCCACCAGCAAATCAGACTCCACGCCCTGCAGCACCAAATAGTAGGGTATATCTGTCCGGCCAACGAAAGTCAGCAGACCATCGGCATCGGTGGTAAGTGTATAAACCAACCGTTTCAGCTCCGGATCCCCATAGATCTGCACCAGCACACCGGCTACGGCGACGCCATCCTCCTTTAATATTTGAACCCGCAGCTGACCGGTGATCGCAAGCTGAATGTCCAAATGGGTTTTCCCGGGTGACCACAGAAAGGATGAAGTATCGGCGGCGTATCCGGGAGGAATCAGCATTTCCAAAAGATAGGCGTTTTCCATCAGACGGATACCCGCGGAGCCAAACTCATCGGTGGTCAATATAGAATTCTGACCGTTGGCAGACACGCTCAGCTGCACACCGGACACCGGATTTCCGTCCTGGTCAACGACCGTAACGGAATAGCCGATTCTTCCGTCAATAATACCACTGCCCTCGCCCTCCAAAATGGAGGCGAGGGCTAGGATATTGGCACCGGAAAGTGTAATGTCCGGTTCTGTAGACGCGCTGAAAATAATTTGGATCACATCGCCGACAAAGACAGCCACAGAAACAACCGTCTGACCGTTTTCGTCGGTCACACCGTCATAAGACAGATACTTGGACTCAAATGTATTCTGGTTATACAAATGAATATCAGCGGTAGCCAGGTCGGTGCAGTTGAGCACTGTCAGCTGCAGAATGCCGTCCGCGGTAGCAGTATAGGTGTAGTAGGTGCCCAGTCCGTTCACATCCTTGACCGCCACTTCGTTTTCGCCCAGAACCAACCCAATGGGATTGTTCACGTTGCCGGGCTCAAACATATACTGCACATGAATGGTATTTCTGTCAGAAGATCGGTTGCCGAACACCACGCTCAGGGGTGAGAAGGTATCCGGGCAGCTGACCTTCAGCTCGATCACGCCATCGGTGGGATAGTAGGTGACACCATCCACAATTACATAAGCATCGGGATTTTCGATGCGCATGGTGATATTGTCCAGACGATACAGGTTGTAATAAATCTTACCGTTGGCAGGCACCTTCACATCAAATTCCGTGGCGCCGCCCATTTCAAAGGGCCGTTCCATGGAGCCGTCGGGCCGATAGTCGTCCTCGGTAATCAAAGACTCGATCTCCTGGATCAGCACCGGCTGGTAGTCTTCCCCGGTAACAACACGGAACATGGCGTTAAAGGGCGCCACCTCATCATAATAACCGGTGTGCATGTACACGATCATACCATAGCGATCCACAACGATGGTGGTGGGGCAGGCATAATAGGCCGCGGGATACCAATAATTCTTGTCACCAATGGCCATGGGGAAAGTCAGATCATTTTCTGCCTTGAAGGCATTGAGCTCCGCGTCATTGCCGTCCTCACAATTGATGGCCAGCAGTTCAATGCGATCGCTGTACTCGGCGTAAGCCATTTCCAAATAAGGGAACTCAATCTTGCAGGGGCCACAGTTGAGGTACCAGAAATTCAGCACAACAGCTTCCTTCTGCTGAAGCAATTCGGACAGGGTGTAGACCACGCCATCAGAGGCTGTGACAGAGAAATCATACATGATGTCACCCAGTGCATAGGTCTTATCCGCAGGTTTCTCCGCACCAGTGATCACAGAAGAAGACAGCACAATATTGGCCTGGTTCTTGCTGTCAAAGGTGTAGTATTGCTGGACATTATAGCCTTCGGGAACACCCATCAGCACCGCCACATAATCGGCGGTGGTGGCAGTAAAGGTAGCCGTTCCGTTTTCATCCAGCGGCTTCATGGTTTCCAATTCGCCCATGGTGGCATCTGTGTAAACATACACGGACAGGTCCTTCAGTTGAATTCCGCTGACCGTGCTGACCTGGATGGTGTATGTGGAATCGCCCACCGTGGGTGCTTGGGTGGATTCCGTTGTGTCATCCCCGCCGCCGCAGGCCGCAAAGCACACACAAAGGCACATCACCAGGCACAGAAGTCCCGCTAGCCTCCAAATATTTTTGAAGTTTGCCATAAATTCACGCTCCTTTTTTGAAGCAATTTACGCAGCGTAGCAACACATGAACAGCCACGCTGTTTCCACATTCAGGTTGACGATATCCGCGAACAGGTAATCACCGTCGCCCAGTTCCCACCAGCCCATATACTGGCCGTAGGACTGAATGATGTAAGCCAGATCCGCAGTCAGCGGATACACGCCGTGGTTGTCATCCAGCATACCGCCGGAGTAGCTGTAGCTACCCATACCCTGGCTCAGATTGCCCAAATACTGCAGCAGGCAATCGTTATACAGTTCTTTGTACAGGAAATTGCCATCTTCATCATAGACATATCTGCCCACATTGGCATTGGCCAGGATCGCGCCGAAGCTGCCGCCATGGGACAGTTCTGCGTGCAGCCGCACCAGCACCACAGGACCGTCGGCGCTGTCGAGGTGATAATAACCGTCCGTTTCGTTGAACACCAGATTGTAAGAAGCGGTCAGATCAAAGTCCTTCAGCTCCACGCCCTCGGGCAGCGTGTACTTGCCGGGCGTATAGGTGGACTCATAGATGGTCCAGGGCAGTTCCTCGGGCATGGGCACATAATCGGCGATCCGGTTGATGCTCAGCACACAGTTTTCCGTTTTGTCGCCGGCATCAACGCCGATCACCAGCTGCACGGTGCCGGAATTTCCGGTGCCGATCATGCTGTCCTTGATTTCAACGGTAATCGACTGCTCACCGGAAGCGGTGCCGGCATTGGTTTCCAGTACATAGAAGGGGCTTCCATAATAGCCAACGGTGGCCCGGGCGTGGTGAACGGTAAATTCATAGATGCCGGACTGAACGGGAACAAACACAAAGTAGTTGCGCATACCTGCCACCAGCTCCACATAGGTACAGCCGGTTTCCATCAAAGGCGCATTGTACTCCGTTTCCTCAACGAACAGGTACTCCGTTGCCCCACCGACAACCTTCGCCAGTTCCACCTGCAGCTGCGTAACAGAGGCGGTCAGCTTCAGATTCTCCGCATCGTAGTGATAGGTAGCGCCGTCGGTGAAGAGCAGTTCCACATCATAATTACCAGGCTCCAGCTCCTTGGAAGCGACGCCTTCCGCATTCACGTTCTGCATCGCCACCTGCTGTCCATTTTGCATAAACTTAACGACGATATTCTCGGTGTAGGGATTGCCCTGCACATCCACCACCGCCACGGAATACACCGTGTTGGAAGAATCGGATCCCTCGGAGCCATTTGTATCACCGGTGGTTTCGCCGCCACGGCAGGCCGCCAAAGACAGCAGCATCACCAGCGCCATTACCATTGCCAGGATTTTCTTCATTTTCATTATTATATACTCCTTTTTTCGGAACAGAACATACCGCCGGACTCTTTTTTCAAAGAGCCCGGCAGGTAAACGTGAAATTATGCCTCAGGGCCCAGGTAGTCAAAGTAATAGCACAGCTTCTGCCAGGAATCATCCACGTCATGGAAGGTGTACTTATCCATCAGCATGGTCAGCAACTGCGCCAGTCTGGCATCCACCGCCACACAGCCGGTCAGCGGATCCGTGTCGCCGCGCTGAATCATCTGATCCACATAAGCCTGCATTTCGGCGGTATAGTCTTCACCGGTGCCGTGATAGATGCCGGCATAGATGTCTTCCAGCTGGTAGATTTCAGCATAGGTATCATAGTCAGAGCCCCACATCTGCCGCAGATACGCATCGGTAGCGTCAATGTCGCCCTCGTGCTGATCCAGGTAAGCCATGATCTCCTGATCGTATTCGTTCTTGCTGAAATCAAAGCCACCCAGTTCGATCATCCGCAGAATAGACTGGGAATACAGTGTGGTGGGACCTGCGAAATAAGCATATACAATGCTGCCCAGACGGACGGGATTTCCATTCTCGTCCCGCTCCAGGACCTCATGGTAGAAGCCGTCATCCGCCAGAACCGTGTCAATGCCACGGATGCTGATCTGTCCGCTGCCTTCCTCATAGGTGAAGGGTCCGGGAGAGCAGGAGGTAAACAGATCAAAGCTTTCGCCCAGGAATTCGATGTCATAAACAATGTAGCCCATGCCGTAAACATCGTACATCGCAATGTCGATATAATAGTTCACACCGGCTTCCATGTAGAAGACCATGGTCACATTTCTGTCGTCGGCGTAGAGGCCATGGAGCATTTCGCCGCCATCGTGCTGATAGATGATATTGTTGTCTTCATCGAAGATCCAGGCATTCAAACCCTCGGTGTAGTCAGTATGGGAAGTAATGCGGTAAACGCCGGACTTCTCGGGGGTAAAGCGAGCCCGCAGACCACGGGGCATAATGGGTCGGCCATCATAGTAGAAGAAGTTCTGACCTTCGCCGTTGGCATCCACATAGCCATTACCCAGCACTGCCTCGTAGGCAGAGAAGTTGGCAAGGCCGGCGCTGGGATCCTGCAGCTGCTGACCGTCGGTGCCGTAAGCCATGTAGTATTTGCACAGTTTCAGCCATTCATGTTCATGGCCGTCGAAACCATAGATCTGGGTGAACTTCATCAGCAGTTCCGCCAGTTCCCAGGTAACGGTGCAGTAACCATACAGAGAAGAGTTGGAAGCAACGTTGCAGAAGGGAGTCAGTTCCTCCAGATAATCCACGCCGTCCAGCACAAAGCCATCCTCCAGCGCCACACCATAGACAAAGTTGTCCTCAATCAGCTGGGTATAGCCCATCAGATTGGCCAGCAGCAGCGGGCCGTCGGCAGTGCCCACATGGAAATAGCCGTCAGCCTGGTTGTACACCACAGTGTCATACCGGAAGCTGCCGTCCTCCTGCTCCATGGCAGGCAGGTGAGGAATATAGCTGGGAGTATCGATATCCTCCACGGAAACAACCCGCAGATTGTCAATATAAACGGTGTCTTCACCCTCATCGGTGTCGGAGTCCTTGATGTAGCACAGCGCTACCTCGTAAGTGCCGGCTTCCTGCGCGACCCAGCAGTAGGCGCTCTGCCACTGCTCATTGACGGCACCGATGGTATAGATCGCTTCATCATTGACGATCACGTGCAGATAGTCACCGCCGGCTTCGCAGGAAGCGAAGTAATCAAAGGCGATCACATCGCCGGCCTCCAGCTCAATTTTGGCGTACAGAATCGCATAGGATTCGTAGATCTTCTGGTTGGAAGCCTTCATGCAGGTGCGGCCATCCTTCTCGGTAACGATGAAGGGCCAGGAGTACTCGTCACCCTCTTCGCCGTAGTAGTCCACGGTAAACTCACCTTCCTGGATCGCCGCGGCGATTTCCTCGTCGGTGGGCTGTTCGGAAGTGGGCTTATTGCGTTCCATCAGTTCTTCCAGGGAAACGACCAGCTTCTGCTCATAATCATCTCCCGCGAAATGGCTGAATACGCTGACCCACTGGGTCAGGCTGGTCATCGCGCCGACCTCAATGGCGCAAATAACACCGTAACGGTCGACGAATACGGAGGTAGGATAACCCTCACCGCCGGAACCGGTCAAAGGATTGATAAAGCTCTGGGGAGAAAAGCTGTTGCTGACCTTGCCCAGAGGGAAGTCAAGATCCAGTCCGTAGGCGCTTTCAAAGGTCATAACGCCATCGAGGGTGTCGGGAGCATAGGAGTTCAGACCCAACACAGCAACATTCTCACGCATCATGCCGTATGCTTCGTTCAAAATGGGGAATTCATCCACACAGTTGCCGCAGGTGGTGTACCAGAAGTTGAGTACCACCAGTTCCTTTTCCGCCAGCACATCCGCCAGGGTGTAGGTGGCAAAAACAGGATTTGTCCAATCCAGCTCTTCACCGCAGGACTCACATTCCCGGCGGCTGACCGCGCTGCCATCCTCATTGCGGATGTAGGTGTCATTTTCTGTGCCGCAGGCGCCGCAGATCAGGCGGCTGTTATCCTCAAAGGAGAAGTTGTACATCACATCGCCCACCTCGAACGTGGTGGTAGTGACATCCCCGTCCATCACCAGGCTGGAGGTCAGTGTAATGTTGGCAGAGGTGCCACTGAAAGTATAGCTGGCCTGCACATCATAGCCTTTGGCCACACCCTGCAGCTGCACATAGTATTCACCCTCGGCCAGCTCAAAAGTAGCCTGGCCCTGGGCATTGGTGCTGCCGGCCGCCTTCATATCGGTCAGCGCGGAATCGCCAAATACAAACACGTTCAACCCTTCCATAGCCATGCCGCCATTGGTATGAACGGTAACCGAATATGTCTTTTTTCCCTCGTTGCTGCCGGTGCTGCTGGGCTCGGTACTTCCGGTGGTATCGTCGCCGCCGCCACAGGCAACCAAGCTCAATACCATGACCAATACCAAAACGGCAGAGAGGATTCTCTTCATTCTGTCCATCGTATTTCTCCTGTTCATTTTTACTGTTTTTGGGGATCCTTCTCTGGCATCCCACATAACGCCATAGTAAATAGTACCATATCGGCTGTCAATAGTCAACTTAAAAAACAAGTTTTGTCAACTAAAAAAACAAGTTTTGTCACTTTTGGCGGCCTCGAATAATGATTTTATCTCATTTTCGTATTTCCCTGTTCTTTACCCCTTGATTTGCCCTTAATAACAGAAAACCTGCCGAAACCCAAAGGATTTCGACAGTCATATCATTTTGGATTAGCCGATCTTCTCGATCCAGTTGTACAGATCGGGCTCAGCGCCACGCTGGATGCCGGTCAGCTTGTTGTAGATAGCCATAGCGACGGGGCCAATCTCGCCGTTGGGAGCCAGATTGATAATATCGCCACGGTACTCCATCAGACCAACAGGAGAGATGACAGCAGCGGTGCCGGTGCCGAAAGCTTCCTGAAGAGTGCCCTTGCTGTAGGCTTCGTACAGTTCCATAACGGAAACGGGACGCTCGTAAACTTCGATACCCATATCCTCAGCCAGACGCAGCACGCTCTTACGGGTGATGCCAGGCAGGATGGAGCCGCCGGTAGGAGCAGTGTAGAGCTTGTGGTCGATGATGAACATCATGTTCATGGCGCCAACTTCTTCCACGTACTTGTTCTGCTTGCCGTCCAGCCACAGAACCTGGTCGAAACCACGCTTGGAAGCCTCGTGGGCTGCCTTCAGGGAAGCGGAGTAGTTACCACCGGTCTTGGCAGCGCCGGTGCCGCCCTTAACGGCACGAACATAGCTGTCTTCGATGTGGATCTTAATCGGAGCCATGCCGTTCTTGTAGTAGGAACCGGCGGGAGAGCAGATGATGTAGTACAGGTACTTGTGTGCGGGATGAACGCCCAGCTCAGCGCCGTGGGCGATCATGGTGGGACGCAGGTACAGGCTGGTACCCTCGCGGGTGGGAACCCAATCCTGCTCCACTTCGGCCAGCATCTTCATGGCCTTAACCTGGAATTCTTCGTCCAGCTGGGGCATGACCATACGCTCGGCAGAGCGGTTCATACGGCGGGCGTTCTCGATGGGACGGAACATCTGGATGCCACCGTCAGCACGGCGGTAAACCTTCAGGCCCTCGAAGATCTCCTGGC
>JAZOBI010000044.1:0-12789 GCA_045595885.1 Faecousia sp.
CCGTGCTTCTTTTCCAGCATAGCAGCCACGGGAGCCGGCAGATTGCCCCGCATTCTCTGGGCAAACCGGGACTTGATCAGCTCCAGATCTGCTGTTGCAAGGATCCGCAGCGCGCCCTCCGGCAACAGAAGCAGATGCTCCTTCTCAGAGATCACATAAATGATATTTTCGCCAGTGACTGCGGCGGTTAGTTTCTTCTGAAACATCACCTTGGCGATGTTCTCATTCTTGGCAAGGCGCAGATAGTCCTTGCCGGTAAATACTTCGCAAGGAAAGCTGGCGGCAATCTTCTCCGCGAGGGTAGACTTACCGGTGCAGCTTTCACCAAAAATTCCGATAACCATAAAAAGTCCTTTCTGAGTCAGAGGTTTTCTTTCTCATAATCTTCTTTACAGCTCCAATCGCATTTCCACATCGCCGTAGCAGATTTCTCCCGTAGGCCGGAAGCCCAGTTTGTCATAGATATGTCTGGCGTTATGATTCTCCGGGCCGCAGAGAAGTCCGATGCGCTTATATCGTCCGGAGTCCTTTGCATATTGGATCATCAGCTTCACCGCTGCTGTGCCGTAGCCCTTGCCCTCATTCTCCGGCGGCAGCATGATCCGCCACAGATCCAGCCGATCTTCCTCCATATCTTCTTCCAAAAGCATGAAGCCCACCACTGTATCGTCATCATAAATGGCAAAGGGAAATACATCTCCATTCTCCCGGTACAGCCACGCCTGGGCAAGGGAAACCGCATTGGATGCCACAAAGTTTTCCCCCTCCGGGCGCTTCATTTTGATAATCGCATCGAAGTTTTCTTTTGTGATCTTTCTGAAATTCACCATAGTCATTCACACTTTCATAAATCCGCAGCAGCCGATCTCGGACATTTCCCGGAAACCCATTGACTTGTAAAAAGCAATGGTTTTCGGTGTGTTGTCCGTGGCCAGCTCGATCTGCCGCACATGGCTGTATCTGTCCAAGATAGCTTGCATGAGCGCGGAGCCGATGCCTTTACGCTGATGCTCCGGGAACACCAAAATGTCCTGCACGAACACGATGGTATGCCCATCACCAACGGCACGAATGATACCCAAAAGCTGATCGCCCTCATAAGCTGCAAGGGTCAGCATAGAGTTTTCGAATCCTTTACGCAGCACCTCCGGGTGGTCGGTGTAGGCAGTCCAGCCTACACTCGAATACAGGTGCAGGATCTCCGGCTCGTTGTATGTTTTGTATTTTCTGATTTCCATATTCAAATCTCCACTATGATCATTCCGCTGTTGCCTGAGGGCAGATCCGCAACAATGTTTCCATTTTCGAAACAGGCCGAACCACCAGCCGCGGCATCGGTTCCCTCCGCATCAGCACAGTAGGGGTTAACGAGATGAACGCAGTCACCACACAGAGCGGCCTGCTCTGCATACTCATGCTTGATGCTGTTGTTCCATTCATCGGCATTGTAGTCGCACCAAACCGGCCATAAAACCACATCAGCGTTCAGCGCTTTCATTTCCTCGGGTCTGCCATCCGTCCAGAGATCACCACACAAGCCAATAGCGAAGGATTTCCCACCGTAGCAGAATTTTTCAAAATGCTTGCCCTCTTGATAATGATTGTCCGTCTTACCGAGCTCCTTCCAGCCGATGCTGACACGGTGAAATACATTTACGATTTCTCCATCTGCGCCAATGAAAATCTGGCTGCTATACAGAAAATCCCCGACCCGTTCAACAAAGCCAAAAGACACCGCGATTTTGTTGCGCTTCGCAGCCTCACAGATCCGCCGAATCGGGGGATCTGCCAAAGCAACGGCCATGTTCCTGTCCGTTTCAAAATCCCAGCACAGGCTGTCAAAGCCCTGCAGCACAGACTCGCCAAACAGAATCACTTCCGCTTGCCCGCCGGCATTTTTAATGGCATCCATCATAGCCTGCATATTAAACTCAATATTCCGGTTCTTTACCGGTGCTGAAGCCAACGCTATCTTCATAAACGCTCTCCTAAGACATATGTATCGTAACTTGAATCTTCTTGATTTATGAACTGAGATCTGAGTATCATGGCTGCCCAGTCGCAATCATCTGCCTCAAAGAAAATGCATTCATATTCTGTCAGCATCGAGAAAGACAAAGCTTTTGCGAAGCGCAAAAAGTGATCTTTATCCGTGCCACACACATAGGCAATCTCATTGTTCTCGACAAATGCAAGACTCGCGATATATCCATCATTCTTTGCGTAGATTACCTTGCTCGGAAGTCCTGTACAGAATTCAGCAAGGTCAGCCGTCAAGGGATTTACTGCCTTATGCGTTTCAATATAATACCGGTACATCCTGTGGCAACATTCTTCATATTCCTGCTCGCCATGCATACAAGCACAAAGCTGTATATCCCCGGCACCGCCGATGTAGTCCTCTACCGCGGCATCCACCTCATAACATTTTCGTTTGCGGAGGAAGCCGCCAGCATTCAAGAATTCCACCATCGCAACATCGCTGGAATCAACCATAACTTGTAACGGGCATCCTTCGAGTTCTTTCAATTTGCCAAACAGTTCTTCGCTAATACTTTCATCCAAACAGGGTATATACACTTTTATATAGCAATTGTCCATGTGATGGGTATTGTGATGACACTCGACTTCGCCAAAATGCAGTTCGTTTATATAGATCCTGTATTTGTTATCTTGCTTCTGTAATGTGATCATCGTAGTATTTATGCCTTTCTCAAAATGTGCCATACATCGTTCCCGGTAAATCCGCATTTGCGGTATAGCTTTTCCGGGTTGGTGGGGTTATCACATTGTCCAGATACCGTGACAAAATCAGCTTTATCTTTCATTCGCCACAGGAGTTCCTTTACGATGAAGCTGCCCAAACCTCGACCCCGGTATTCTGCCGACACCTGTATCCATTCCAGTACGCCCTCGCCCATTTCCCGATCCAGTTCTCCGATTCCGGTTGCGACGATTCTGCCGGTTCTGTCGTCGCGGAGAGCAATCCACAGGTACGGGCAGTACACATCTGTGTCGGTGAAGCCACGCACCTGCGCGGCCGTCATGCCGTTTCCGTAGCACGCTTGAATATGGGCCGCGAATTCCTCCGCGCTTCCCCGGCACAGTGTATAACCCCGCGGCACAGCAGCAGACTCCACCCCCTGCAAATCGTGCTTCAGCCGAAAATAGGGCTCGTCCGTATACTGCTCCAACAGTTCCGGGTGGAAGTCATTCTCATGCAAAATCCGCATACTCTCCGGCACCGAAATGCTGACCGCTTTCCAATAGGGAATGGATGCGGCCCTGCAAGGCTCGCGCAGATATTCCTCCTTTGTAAGCAATACACCGACCCCCTCATTTTTCACGCTATGCATACACATTTACAAAGCCAAACTGGTATGTATAATCCCGTTGCGGATAACCCGCTATGCTTTCCCGTTCCGCTTTTTACACAGCAGCCTGCCAAGAAATTTGCGGAACCCACCCTTTTCCCGGTTGATCCAATCGATCAGCGCCAGAACCTGTCCTTCTGTCAGCACACCGCCCATGCGGGCAACCCCTCGCCAGGGCAGGTGCATGGCAAACATCACGCTGTTTCCAGCCTCTTTTTGTCCGAATGCCAGCAGAATGTTTCGGGCAAACAAAATCGCCTTGTAAACAAACCGGCCAACACCGCCCCGGAGATACTCGCCCTGGGAAATGGTGTCGTTGAAGCCGATGGGTGCGCCGCGATCCCATTTAGCCTGGGGAACGGCATGACCCAGCAGCGCAGCAAAGCTTTCATCCGACACAGCCTGCACATGGCCGGAACAGTAATCCCCGAAGACGGGATCCGAATAGGGATTGGCAACCGCTTTTCCCTCTTTGACCACTTCCGCTTTCAGGCGAATATCCCGGCTGGACGCGCCAACGCGCAGTTCATAGCTACCCGGCTCCGTCACCCAATCCTGCTGTGCAATACTCCAAACTGCGAAACTGCGCGGGTTGAGCTCAATTTGCACCGTTTTCTTCTCACCGGGTTCCAACGCCACCTTGCAGAAGCCCTTCAACTCCTGTTCCGGACGGAACATCCCACCGGTTTCGGCATGGATATACAGCTGGGCAATCTCCTCGCCGGGGCGCGGGCCGGTATTGCAGACGGAAAAACACACCTGGTTTTCCGTCACTTGCAAATCGGAATAGGTAAATTCCGAATAGCTCAGGCCGTGGCCGAAAGGATATTTCACCGGCTTATCCGCCGTGTCAAAATAGCGGTAGCCCACATATAGCCCCTCCCGGTATTCGCCGGTTGCCTCCAAACCGGGATAGTAAGGCGCGGAGGAAACATCCTCATATCGCACAGGGATCGTTTCCGCCAGTTTACCGCTGACATTTGCCTCACCGGTCAACAGTCTTGCCATGGCCACAGCGCCGGCCTGACCGCCCAGATAGCCGTGAATCACAGCCTTTGCCTTGTCATCCCACTGCATTTCCACAGCGCAACCGCAGGACAGCACCACCGCAATATTGTCATTGACCTGCGCCAAAGCGTCCAGCAGCGCAATTTGATTTTCCGGCATTTTCATGGTTTCCCGGTCTACACCTTCGGCCTCGCCGCCTTCATCCAGACCGAGCCACAACAGTACCACATCCGCCGTTTTAGCCAGGTCACAGGCCCGGCGAATCAAACGGGCATCTGCTTTGCCGCCACGGTGAAAACCGGGAGCATAGCCCACCACATTGGCGCCGATGGCTTTCAGCGCGTCCAGACCACACTCCAGCTTCGTGGGATTGATTTTGGAACTGCCCGCCCCCTGATAACGGGGTGTTTTTGCAAAATCGCCGATCACCGCCACCCGCTTATCTTTCCCCACCGGCAGAAGCTGGCTCTCATTCTTCAGAAGAACCGCGCACTTTTCCGCAACCCTGGCCGCTACCATGTGATGGCCTTCCCGGTCGTAGGTTTTGCCGGAGATATGTTTCCGGGTGGACAGCACCAAATCCAGCAGCCGATCCACCTGCTCATCCAAACATTCCTCATCCAGCCGGCCTTCCCGGACTGCCGCAACCAGCTGCCGGTCTGTCTGACCGCCGGAAGAAGGCATCTCCAATGTGCCTCCCTGCCGAATGGACTCCACCCGGTCATTATTGCCGCCCCAATCGGACACAACCATGCCCTCAAAGCCCCACTGACCATAGAGGATCTCCCGCAGCAGATGGGGATGTTCATGGGCATAGACACCGTTCACCCGGTTGTAGGAAGTCATCAGGCACTTGACGCCGCCTTCTTTCACCGCCATCTCAAAGGCGGGCAGGTAGATTTCCCGTAGTGTTCGCTCGTCCACCACAGAATCATTGGTCATACGCCGCAACTCCTGGGAGTTGGCGGCAAAATGCTTGACACAGGCGGAGATGCCATTGCTTTGGATGCCCCGGATCAGCGCCGCAGCCATTTTGCCGGAAAGATAAGGGTCTTCCGAGAAATATTCAAAATTTCTGCCGCACAAAGGGTTGCGCTTGACATTCACGCCCGGCCCCAGCAGTACGCTGACCCCCTCGCTGGCAGCCTCCAGGCCTAAATACCGGCCCATTTCTTCCAACAAGGCCTCGTCCCAGGTGTTTGCCAATCCGGCGGCGCTGGGGTAACAGGTGGCCGGGATGGATTTGTTCAGGCCCAGATGGTCGGCTTTTCCGCCCTGTTTGCGCAGGCCGTGGGGGCCATCGGTAAGCATCATGCCCGGAATGCCCAGCCGGGCAACCGATTTGGTGTTCCAGAAGTTGGCACCCGACAGCAAGGATGCTTTCTCCTCCAGGGTTAATTGTTGGATCAGTTCTTTATGTTTCATATGTTTCACCACATTTCTACTGTTTTTTGCTTTCGTGGGGTTTATTTATCGGATGGTACAGTCCGTCTTGCGTTGAGGCCGCAAATATGCTATTCTAAGCGTATAAAAGATTCTGCGGAAAGAAGGTTCTTCTATGAAAAAACGGGTCGTATGGGTATTGGCGCTGATCCTCCTGTTCACAGCTCTGCCGTGGCCCTGTGTAAATGCCGCAGAAACTGTCGACAGCGGCACCTGCGGTGATCATCTGGCCTGGGCGCTGGATGACAGCGGTACCTTGACCTTTTCCGGCAGCGGTGATATTCCCTCTTACAATGTCACCTACACAGCCGACAATACCCCCTGGGCGGTCTATAAAGACCGCATCACCCGGATTGTGATCGAAGATGGCATCACAAAAATCGGCATCGGCGCCTTCGAAAATTGCACCGCCTTGGTGGCCGTGACCATCCCGGACAGCGTCACCGTCATTGGCGAACGAGCCTTCAAAAACTGCACCGCTTTGGTGGATTTGGATTTGGGAAACGGCCTGCACACGCTGGAAAAGGAAGCCTTCTCCCTTTGCAGGAGCCTGTTGGAAGTGACCTTGCCGGAAAGCCTGACCACCATGGAGGAACTGGCCTTTTCTTACTGTGATAAGCTGGTGCACATCACCATTCCCGATGGCGTCACCCTGTTTGGGCGGCGAATGTTCTATTCCTGCACCGCTCTGATGTACATTTCCATGCCGGACACCGTCGGTGGCATCGACGGCGAAACCTTCGCCTGGTGTGAAAGTCTGTGGCACGTTCTCTACCGGGGCCGCAAAACCTATGTGGAAACGCCCCACGGTGCGGCCGTTCCCAATCGGAATTTCCGTGACTCCACCAAGCATTATCAATGTTCCGGCGAAGAAATCACCGCCATTCGCATTGAAGCCACCTGTAATACCATTGGTATGCTGACCGTTTCCTGCGCGCTGTGCCAGGAGTCCCGCTCCGTTGCTCTGCTTCAGGGAGATCACACCTGGAAAGAAGCTACCTGCACAGATCCCAAAACCTGCCTGGTCTGCAACGCCACCAGCGGCAATCCCCTGGGCAGCGATCATATTTGGGATGAAGGCACAGTCATTCAGGAACCCGCCGATGACGCGGAAGGCATCGTGCACTATACCTGCACAATCTGTTCGGAAACCAAAATGGAATTCCTGGAAAGCCCTCAGGAAACTCCTGCCGGGCCCCAGCCCATGTCCGGCACCACCATTTTCATTATCATCATCGTTTCGCTGGTGGTCGTCATTCTGGGCCCTGCCGCGGTGATCAGCCTGATTCGAAGAAAAATCTAACTATATTGGAAGCAACAGGGCGCACCCATTTGGGGACGCCCTGTTTGGTTATTTTTTCACCTGCTTCATGGAAAGACTGATGCGATGGCGCTTTTCGTCCACACTCAGCACCACCACTTTCACAATATCGCCCACCTTCAGCACCTCGCTGGGGTGCTTGATGCGGCGGTTGCACACCTCGCTGATGTGTACCAGACCGTCCTGGTGCACGCCGATGTCCACAAATACGCCGAAATCAATAACATTTCTGACCGTTCCGGTCAGTTCCATGCCGGGCACCAGATCCTTCATCTCCAGCACATCCTTGCGTAAAATGGGCGCAGGCAACTCGTCACGGGGATCCCGACCGGGTTTTGAAAGTTCCTTGGCAATGTCAATCAAGGTGGGTTCGCCCACGGCGCACTCTGCCGCGGCTTTGGCAGCGCCATAGGATGCCAATTTTTCGGAAAGGCCGCTCATATCGTCGCCTTTTTTCAGCCCAAACAGCGCCAGCAGCGCCCTGGCAGCCTCATAGGACTCAGGATGCACGCCGGTGTTGTCCAGAATTTCCTTGCTTTCGGGAACGCGCAGGAAGCCGGCGCACTGCTGGAATGCCTTGGGACCCAGCTTGGGCACCTTTTTGATCTGGGCGCGGCTGGTAAAGGCACCGTTTTCCTCCCGGTAGGCCACAATATTCTTGGCGGTGGTGGCGTTCAGACCGGATACCTGCTGCAGCAGGCTCCGGGAAGCGGTGTTCACATCCACACCCACGGCATTGACGCAATCTTCCACCACGGCGCCCAGAGCAGCATCCAGCTCCTTCTGGGGGCAATCGTGCTGATACTGTCCCACACCGATGGCCTTGGGATCGATCTTCACCAGCTCCGCCAGGGGATCCTGCAGCCGTCGGGCAATGGAAACAGCGGAACGCAGATTTACATCATATTCCGGGAATTCCTCCGCTGCCAAAGGCGAGGCGGAATACACGGAGGCACCTGCCTCATTGACGATCATATAGCTGGCTTCCGGGAAAGAGCGCAGCAACTCCACGGTCATGGCTTCCGTTTCCCGGCTGGCGGTGCCGTTGCCGATGGCGATGTGACTAACGGCGTGGCGCTTCATCAACCCGGACAGAACGGCAATAGCCTCCTGCTTCTTTTTCTCGCTGAATGTGGGGTAAACAACAGAAGTCGCCAGCACCTTGCCGGTGGCATCTACCACCGCCACCTTGCAGCCGTTGCGATAGCCGGGATCCAGACCCATGGTGACAAAGCCCTTTACAGGAGGTGCCATCAGCAGAGGCTTGAGATTCAAAGCAAAATTATGGATAGCGCCGCCGTATGCCCGATCACTGAGATCGCTGCGGATCTCCCTCTGCACGGAAGGGAAAATCAGCCGCTCATAGGCATCCTCGGCAGCGGCTTTGACAAACTGGGACACGAACATGGTAGGTTTCAGCGCGGCACGGCAAACCAGAGCGGCGCCCTCGTTGCCGGGCAAGGTCACGGTTGCCTTCAGAATTTCCTCTTTTTCACCCCGGTTAATGGCCAAAATCTGATGGTCCATCAGGCGCGAAATCGGATGATTGAAATCATAATACAGCTTATACACACTGTCTGTTTCCGGATCGGCAGCCTTGCAAACCAGACTACCACGGCGCACGATCAGCTCCCGCAGGGCCTTGCGGATGCCGGCATCATCGGACAGATCTTCCGCGATAATATCATTGGCGCCCTGCAGTGCCTCTTCCACAGAGTTTACACCCTTCTCCGGATCCACAAAGGCTTCTGCCAGCGCTGCCGGGTCCTGGCCATCCTGGGCAAAGATCGCCTGCGCCAAAGGCTCCAGGCCCTTCTCCCGGGCCACAGAACCACGGGTGCGGCGCTTCTGTTTGTAGGGGCGGTACAGATCCTCCACCTCTGCCAGCGTGGCAGCGGCATCAATGGCGGCAGACAGTTCCTCTGTCAGCTTGCCCTGGTTTTCAATAGAAGATTTCACCTCATCCCGGCGCGCCTGCAGATTCCGCAGATACTGCAGACGGGTTTCCAGGGTACGCAGCACCGTATCGTCCATGGCGCCGTGCATTTCTTTGCGGTAACGGGCAATAAAAGGAATGGTATTGCCCTCGTCCATCAAGGCGATAACATTTTCAATATATTGCAGTTTTTGCCCCAGTTCCTGGGAGAGTATTTCAGCAATGGTCATGGTTTTGCTCCTTTTTCGTAATCTTGGATAAAATTATAGCACAAACCATCAGAAAAGGAAAGAGAAAAACGCCAAATGCCCTTGCCACGCTGAAAAAAACTGGTATACTGATCGTAAAGGAAACATCGAAAGGAGATTGGATTATGCGCCATATTTTGAAAATCACGTCATTTGTTGCCGTCGTGGTAATGGCCATGGCCCTGTGGGCCGGCTGTTCCGCCATATTGGAATCCCCGGAGTACCGTTCATACGATCATTTCGCCAATCAGTACGCAAAAGGAAAACAGTTCGATAAAGAGGCTGTTCTCACCCAGTTGGGCAAGCCTGAATACTATGCAGAAAAGGCCGGCGGCGCGGACTATATGGATCCCGCTTGTCAATGGTGGCTCTATGAGGCAGCGGACTATACGGGCTATCCCTGGGGTTTGTACATCTCTTTTGACGAAGACGGCAATGGTATTTCCGCCGTTTTCTCCGCGGGCAAGGGCGGCTGAACCCAAAAAATCACACCCTGGAGCAGCCCAGTACCCATGACCGTAGGAACCGGATACCACTAAAAACCCTCTTTTGTCCGGTAAACAAAAGAGGGTTATATCACAAATCACTATATTTTGCAAATAAGTGATACGCGATGCAGCTTCGCTGTGATAGGTGATGCGATGCGTTCCCCACACGCTCCGAAGGCGTGCATCACAGACAAAGTCTGCATCGCGCACGCAGTGCGCATCACGTTCCGTAAGGAATGCATCACGCAAAAAAGCCCGATTTGTCTGGTAGACAAAAGAGACTTTTTTGTTGCGAAAGACTACCTAAACGGAGCAGAATTGAGGGAAAACTACTCAAAAGTAATGTGCCTGTCCTGTTCGATAAATAAGAATTGGTTGATTCATCCCATACACGCAGAAAGTTGTTCCAATGCCCAGTTTTGCATTTCAAGAAGCATCTTTCCTTTTATTTGGTCATATTCTATCCAGCACAGAATGTGGTCGGTTTCTGTGGGAGCAGACGCTCTATCCAGCAATTTCCCAAAGTAGTATGTTTGGATTGGATGAAAGTATCCAATGGTCGGATGCTTGATATATGCTTCGGCAGAACACAGTTTACCCTCAACGCAGGACGAATAGCCTGATTCTTCAAGGCATTCCCTCTTAATGCAAGTTAAATGACTTTCTCCACTTTTCAAGCCGCCGCCTAAGAAGAAATAACCTTTTGGTGTTTGAACAACACCAACTTGATTGTTGCGGCAGGGAATGAGGTATGCACCTTCTCTGTCTAAGTATTCAGCATCTTCTTTTATTCCAAAAACTCTATGCATCTTGTCCTCCGTCAATTTCAAGCTTTCTACCTGAATTATACGTTGCATACGGAAAGAAATCAAGGCGTTTTCTGCAAAGAAAATGCCACCCCGGTGGGGTGGCTGTTTCTTTTGGAGCAGGGTACGGGAATCGAACCCGCCTTCACGGCTTGGGAAGCCGTTGTATTACCGATATACGAACCCTGCGTAGGATGCATTATAGCAGAGTAAACCGGAAATTGCAACCACTTTTTGTCGAATGCAATCCGCACTTCAAATTTTCGTTTATCGCACAGACAATTACAAATTACAAATTACGAATTACAAATTATTCTGTCGCCGTAGGCGACTTATTTCAATCATTTTCGTAGAAAATACCACAATTTTGAATTTGTAATTTTGAATTGTGAATTGTGCGTCAGCACGATAAATCCCAATTTCACAGTGTTCTAACACCGTCGGCCAGGACATACCCTTTAGGGAAACACCATGGCAGGCATTGGTCTGCCAAATGTAGGAGGCTTGCTATGGAAACTATTTATCAGGACATTGCCGCCCGGACCGGGGGCAATATTTACATCGGCGTGGTGGGCCCTGTCCGGACGGGAAAGTCCACCCTCATTAAGCGGATCATGGAGCAGCTGGTGATTCCCTGCATCGAGGATCCTTATCGCCGGGAGCGGGCCCGGGATGAGCTGCCCCAGAGCGGCAGCGGAAAAACCATCATGACCTCCGAGCCCAAATTTGTGCCGGAGGAGGCGGTGGAGATCTGCCCCGACGGCACCACCCGGCTGCGGATCCGGATGATCGACTCGGTGGGCTACATGGTGGACGGTGCCACCGGGGCTACCGAGGACGGCCAGCCGAGAATGGTCACGACGCCCTGGTTCGACCATGAGATCCCCATGACCGAGGCCGCCGAGGTGGGCACCCAAAAGGTGCTGCAGGAGCATTGTTCCATCGGACTGGTGGTCACCACCGACGGCAGCATCACCGACATCAGCCGCCAGGATTACATCGACGCCGAGGGTCGGGCCATCCGGGATATGCAGGCCACCGGCAAGCCCTTCCTGGTGATCATCAACTCCCGGGATCCCTACGGCAAGGCCGCCAAGTCCCTGCAGGAATCGCTTCAGCAGGAATTTGGCGTGGAAGCGGCCATCGCCGATTGCCAGGCGCTCAGCGCCGAGGACATCGGCCAGCTGCTGCAGGATCTGCTGTACGCCTTTCCCATGCAGCAGCTGCAGGTGCGGCTGCCCCGGTGGATGGACGCATTGGAGCCGGACCAGCCGGTGAAGGCCGCCATTTACGCCGGTCTTTTGGAGCAAGCCCGTCAGATCCACAGCCTGGGCCAGGCAGAGAACGCCCTGCAGCAGCTGACGGCGCTGGACATGGTGGAGATGGTGGCGCTGGAGCGGATGGATCTCGGCACCGGCACCGTGGTGTGCGTCATCACCCTGCCCGCCCAGCTGTTTTATGAGATTCTCAGCGACAAAGCCGGCATTAACATCGAAAGCGACGGGGATCTGATGAAGCTGCTGATGGAACTGTCGGCCATTGCCAAAGATTATGAAAAGATCTCCGGCGCTCTGGCGGCCGTCCGGGCCACGGGCTACGGCGTAGTGATGCCCACGGCAGAGGAAATGGCCCTGCAGCCGCCCCAGATGCTGAAAAAGGGCGGCTCCTACGGACTGAAGCTGAAAGCCGAAGCGCCATCCATCCACATGATCCGGGTGGATGTGGACACGGAGATCAGCCCCATGGTGGGCGATGAGCAGCAATCCCGGGAGCTGGTGGCCTACCTTTCCGAGGAGTCCCCGGAAAAACTGTGGCAGAGCAACATTTTCGGCAAATCCGTCTACGATCTGATCCAGGAGGGGCTGACCGCCAAGCTGATCCGACTGCCGGAGGATGTCCGGGGCAAATTCCGGGGCACCCTGCAGCGGATCGTCAACGAAGGCGCCCAGGGCTTGATTTGCTTGATCCTGTAAAGCGGTCCGCCATGGCGGATATGTAAATTTTTGTTTATATTACAGTTTCTTCGTAGGGTGGGGTCATGCCCCCGCCCTACGAATAGGAGTGCGTTAGATCCCAATTAAACAGTTTGGGCGTGTTGCAAAATGCAACACGCCCGCGCATTATTTAGATCTCCTTTTTCTTACGGCGGAGCAGGTAGTCGCACA
>JAZOBI010000045.1:0-4347 GCA_045595885.1 Faecousia sp.
GGGACCGGCGTCCTCGACGGTTCTTCGGCAAAAATTGACCTCGATGGGCTAATTTTGCTGCATTCTATGGGAACATTTGTAAAAATGCCGCTTCGCGGTAGGACCGTCGAGGACGCCGGTCCCTACATGACATTTTCAAACCCCACGATAAACTGCAATTTATCGAAAAAAACGCGAGGGCCATTTGGCCCTCGCGGCGGAGGTTATTCCTGGATTTCCTGGGGCTGATTGTGCTTTCGGGCGCTGGTGCGGCCTTCGGGCTTGATCTCGCCAACGGCCAACAGGCTCCGCTTGGTCAGTGTGGGGCCCACCAACTCGTAAATCAGAACCGCGAACAGCACCACGTTCCGGGTCAATTCGCCGCCGGGGAGTGTGGCGGCGGTCAGCGCCATGCCCAGAGCCACACCGGCCTGGGGCAGCAGGGTGATGCCAAGGTGATTGGTGATATGCTTACTTTGATGGGTCAGCTGACTGCTGATACGGCTGCCAAAATACTTACCCAAAGAACGGGCGATGATGTAAATCACGCCGACCAGCAGCGTCATGGGCTGCGCCACTACATTCAGATCCAGCTCCGCGCCGGAGATGACGAAAAACAGAATGTTCAGCGGCATGGTCCAGCCGTCCACGCGGTCCATCACCTCCTCGGAGGTGGAGCAGATGTTGCAGAATACGGTGCCGGTCATCATGCACACCAGCAGCAGGCTAAAGCCACAATGCACCGGGCCGATGTGGAATTTCAGCATGGACAGACCAACGGTCAGCAGCACAAATGCCACGGAAATGGTCAGACGCTTACTTCTGGAGTGGAAGAACTGCTCCACAAAGTTCAGCAGCCAGCCCATCAGGGTGCCCAGCGCCAGACTCAGCACGATTTCCACAATGGGCTCCACCACCACAGCCAGAAGGCTGGCCTGTCCTGCGGACAGGGCGGTGGCGATGCCGAAGGACACGGAAAACAGCACCAGACCCACGGCGTCGTCAATGGCCACCACCAGCAGCAGCAGCCGGGTCAGGGGGCCGTCGGCCTTGTACTGGCGCACCACCATCAAAGTAGCCGCCGGCGCGGTGGCGGAAGCGATGGCGCCCAGCACAATGGCGGTGGGGATGGTGATCACATTGGGGAAGCAGAAATGCAGGACAATCAGAACCGCGTCCACCAGCAAGGTGGTAACAACCGCCTGCAAAATGCCGATGGTGATGGCGGCTTTGCCCATGGATTTCAGCTGGGTCAGCCGGAACTCGTTGCCGATGGTAAAGGCAATGAAGCCCAGGGCGGTCTGGGTGATGACGGTTAAGGTTTCCACCTGCTCCAGAGAATTAAAGCCCAGACCACGGACGCCCAACGCGCCCAGGCAGAAGGGACCCAGCAGCAAGCCGGCCACCAGATAGGCGGTAACGGCAGGCAGATTCAGTTTTTTCGTAAAACGGGACAGTAAAAGGCCGCCGATGAGTGCGGCAGCCAGGCAAATCAGAGAAATTTCCATATTGTTCGCCTTCTTTTCCAAAATCATATTTGGGGTCGTCGCAAAAGGCGGCCTCATGTTCCTAAAGCGCCCCGATTATAGCACTATGAAACGATAATGTCAATATGATTGGCGGATCAGAATGTACAAATTTTCGTTTATCGCTCGGTTCCTATCGTAGGGCGGGAGCAAGCCCCCGCCCTACATTGTGTTTTCAAACAGCCCGATAAACCCCAATTTATCTCCCTTGTGGGATTGCCATACAGCCCGGATTATGATAGAATATTTTGTAGAAAAGAGGGGGGATCATTATGGCAAATTCGGAAAATAAGCATCCATTGTGGCGTGTGACCCTGAAATTTTGCAAATGGCTTTTCCTGGCATCGGTCATGGGCGCCATAGGCGGCCTTTTGGGCGCGGGATTTCATCACGCGCTGCACGGCGTGACCCATCTGCGGGGAGCGTATCCCTGGCTGGTTTTCCTGCTGCCGGTGGGCGGCTTGCTGTCGGTGAGCCTCTATCGGCTGCTTCGCCTGCAAGCCAACCGGGGAACCAACGAAATCATTGACGCGGTGCTGGAAGGGCAGGAGCTGAAGCCCCAGATCGCGCCGGGCATTTTCCTTGCCACGGCCATCACCCATTTGTTTGGCGGCTCTGCCGGCCGGGAGGGCGCCGCGCTGCAGTTGGGCGGTTCCACGGCTGCCATGCTGTCCAAGCTGTTTCGGCTGAACCGGAATGAACGGAAAATTCTCGTTATGAGCGGCATGAGCGCTGTATTTGCCGGCCTGTTCGGCACACCCTTGACGGCCACCTTGTTCTGCATGGAGTTCGCGTCGGTGGGAACCTGGTTTTCTCCCGCGCTGCTGCCCTGCTTTTTGGCGGCTTTTGTGGCCAGCCGGGTGTCCGGGGCGCTGGGTGTCCATGCGGAAACTGCCATTCAAACTGTGGCAATGGCACTGACCTGGGGAAATGTGTGGAAATTTGTGATCTTGGCGGTGCTGGTGGCACTGCTGGGCATTTTGATGTGTCAATTCTTCCATAAGGCAGAGCATCTTTCTCACCGCTACATAAAAAATCCCTGGCTGCGGATCGCCTTGGGCGGCCTTTTGGTGATGGGCATTACGGCGCTGGTGGGCGACCATCGCTACAACGGCGCCGGTATGGATATGGCGCTGAGCGCCGTGGCGGGACAGGCGGATTGGTATGATTTCGCTCTGAAAATGCTTTTGACCGCCATTACCCTGGCCGCCGGCTTCAAGGGCGGCGAAATTGTGCCCACGTTTTGCATCGGCGCCACCTTTGGATGCGTGGTGGGCGCGCTTCTGGGACTGGATCCGGGCTTTGCGGCGGCGCTGGGTTTGGTGGGTCTGTTCTGCTGCGCCACCAATTCGCCCTTTGCCTCCATTGTGCTGAGTGTGGAGATGTTTGGCGGCGTGAATATCCATCTGTTTGCCCTGATTTGCGTGATTTGCTTTGTGCTGTCCGGAAAAACCGGCCTTTATTCCAGCCAGATTTTGCAGTTTGGCCGGATCCCGGACTTCGACCGGGATCAGAAAGAAGAATAAATTGCGGTTTATCGGGCTGTTTGAAAATGTCATGTAGGGACCGGCGTCCTCGACGGTCCAACCGCGAAGCGGCATTTTTACAAATGTTCCCATAAAATGCAGCAAAATTAGCCCATCGAGGTCGAATTTTGCTGAAGGACCGTCGAGGACGCCGGTCCCTACAAATGCATCACCGCAGCGATAAACGAAAATTTGATACCCACAAACAATAAATGCCGCTGCATTCGCAGCGACATTTATGCTTATTGAGGATTACACCTTTTCGGCGGCTTCCACAACGTGCTTCATCAGCACGCTGGTGGTAACGGCGCCTACACCACCGGGAACGGGGGTGATGGCGGCAACAATGGGCTCCACCTCGTCGAAGATGGCGTCGCCGGACATACCGCCCTTGCCCTTGGCGGTGACCTTCTCGGCGTCCCAGTTCATGGAAACGTCGATGACTACCTGGCCTTCACGGACATAGTCCTTGGTCAGGCTCTTCAGAACGCCGGCAGCGGAGATGATGATGTCCGCGTTACGGCAGATCTCGGCGGTGTTGACGGTTTTGGTGTGGCACATGGTGACGGTGGCATTCTTGGCCATCAGCATCATGGCAGCGGGCTTACCGACAACCAGGCTGCGGCCGATGACCACGGCGTTCTTGCCCTTGCAGTCGATGTTGTAGTAATCCAGAATTTCCATGCAGGCGGAAGGGGTGCAGGGGGCATAGCCCAGGTCCTGGCCTTCGAAGACACCGGCGTTAGACATATGGGTCATGGAGTCCACGTCCTTGCGGGGAGCCAGACGGTTGCAGATCTCGTCCTGATCAGCCTTCAGATGCTTGGGCAGGGGACGGAACATCAGCACGCCGTGGATGGAATCGTCAGCATTGACCTGGTCGATGACAGCCAGCAGCTCTTCCTTGGTGGCGTTTTCGGGCAGAACGAAGTTCTTAACAACAACGCCCACTTCTTCGGCGCGCTTGGTGGCGCCCTTTTCGTAGCTCAGGTCAGAGGGGTTCTCGCCCACGCGGACGATGCCCAGGCAGGGCTCAACGCCCTTTTCACGCAGGGCAGCGGTACGCTTCTGCAGGGAAGCAACCAGAGCTTCGTTGACTTCCTTGCCCAGTAATCTCATAGCCATAATAGTTTTCCTCCAAAGTTAATAATGGTGTCATTGCGAGCCAGTGCGAACACTGGCATGGCGATCTCCTAAGGAGCCTGCATTCTTGGAGGGGATTGCCACGTCGGGCTTTGCCCTCCTCACAATGACATAGAATTTGAATTTTACACGCCGAAGCCGGCCTTGACGGTGTTGAAAATTTCGTCTGCCTT
>JAZOBI010000046.1:0-8711 GCA_045595885.1 Faecousia sp.
CCAGGGAGAGATCACCAGAGTACGGGCGTCGGGAGAAGAAATCGTAGCGACACCGTTCAAAGGCGTCTCGGAACCATAATATTCCACAGTAATGCGGTCAAGAACCTTGGGGTTTGCGCGACCGGCACGGACAGCGCCAAATTCATCTTCCAAATGTTCCAGAGCCTTGTCCATTCTTCTTGCGTAATCCTTGAAATCTACGGGCATTGTATTGTCCTCCTTGATTAATTTGTAACGGTGGTTCCGATCTTTTCGCCGCGAACCACACGCAAAATACTGTTTTCTTCCTCAAGACCAAAGCAAACCATGGTCATACTATTGTCCATGGCCAGAGCCATGGCGGTAATATCCGTGGCTTTCAGATTATCCTCCAACACCTTGGCGTAGGTAAGCTCACTGTAACGGATGGCATTGGGATCCTTCTTGGGGTCAGCGGAGTAGATGGCATCCACATTCTTTGCCATAAGAATGGCATCCGCCTCAATTTCCACGCCGCGAAGCACCGCGCCGGTGTCGGTGGAAAAATAAGGATTGCCGGTACCTGCGGCAAATATGACCACCTTACCCTCATTCAGATAGCGATTTGCAGTATCCCGGGTGAAATATTCCGCAAACTTGTTCATTTCCACCGCGGTAAGTACCCTTGCATCCATGCCGTGGGCTTCCAACGCGTCCGCAACCGCAATAGCATTCATAACAGTAGCCAGCATACCCATAGCATCCGCATGACTGCGCTGCATTTTTCCGGAACCGTTTTTCACACCGCGCCAGAAGTTGCCGCCGCCAATAACCAGACCAACCTGTACGCCCATATCCACACATTCTTTGATGGAAGCGCACACCGCGTTAACTTTTGAAAAATCCAAACCGAATCCATCACCGGACGAGGTTTTTTCACCAAGGGCCTCGCCGCTGACCTTCAGTAACACGCGCTTATACTTGATTTCTGACAAGGTTCATCACTCCTCCTTCTATTCCTCTCCCCATTTTAATATAAGAATGCCAAAATGACAACCATAATTTTTAGTTTTCTGAAATGTTTTTTGAATTTTTACAAATTTTGATTGTCCCATCCCTTTTCGGCGATCCATTGAATAATTTCTGTTGCAAAATGAATTTGAATCGGTTATAATCACATATCATTTGGAAATTTAACCAAAGAGAGGTGCTAATATATGGCTGAAATTACCGAAAGCAAAAATTTCATCCACGCTTTTATCGAAGAAGATATCGCCGAAGGCGGCCGTTATGCCGGTAAAACCGTGCACACCCGCTTCCCGCCTGAGCCCAATGGTTATCTGCACATCGGTCACTGTAAGGCTTTGACCATTGACTTTGGTACTGCCGAAAAGTTTGGCGGTATGTGCAACCTGCGAATGGACGATACCAACCCCACCAAAGAGGACGAAGAATTTGTGGAAGCCATCAAAGAAGATATCCATTGGCTCGGCTTTGATTGGGATGACCGCTTTTTCTACGGTTCTGACTATTTTGAGAAGGACTACGAATTCGCGGTTGAACTGATCAAAAAGGGTCTGGCCTATGTCTGCGAGCTGACTCCCGAACAATTCAGGGAATTCCGCGGCGATGTGGAAACCCCCGCCACCTCCCCCTACCGGGATCGGCCTATTGAGGAAAGTCTGGATCTGTTTGCCCGGATGCGCGCAGGCGAATTCCCGGACAACGCCATGACCCTCCGTGCCAAGATCGATCTGGCCTCCGGCAACTTCAATATGCGTGACCCTGTCATCTACCGCATCCGTCATATGCACCATCACCGTCAGGGTGACAAGTGGTGCATCTACCCCATGTATGACTTTGCTCATCCGATCCAGGACGCTCTGGAAGGCATTACCCACTCCCTTTGCTCTCTGGAATTTGAGAACCACCGTCCTTTGTACAACTGGGTCGTGGAGAATGTTTCCGTACCCCACACACCCCGTCAGATTGAGTTTGCCCGTCTTGGCATCGACCATACCGTGCTCAGCAAGCGCAAGCTGAGAAATCTGGTGGAAACCGGTGTGGTTTCCGGTTGGGACGATCCCCGTATGCCCACCCTCTGCGGCTTGCGCCGCCGTGGTTACACGCCCATGTCCATCCGCAATTTCTGCGAACGTGTAGGCGTTGCCAAAAGCCCCAACACCATCCCCTACGCTTTCCTGGAGTTCTGCCTGCGTGAGGATCTGAACGAAACCGCCGCCCGTGTTATGGCGGTTTTGAAGCCCATCAAGCTGACCATCACCAACTATCCCGAGGGTCAGACCGAATCCATGACCGTGGAAAATAATCCCAATCGTCCGGAAGACGGTACCAGAGAAGTTACCTTCTCCCGTAACCTGTGGATCGAAGCCGATGATTTCCTGGCAGAACCCATCCCCAAGTATAGGCGCCTGTTCCCCAATGGACCCGAATGCCGGCTGAAAGGCGCGTACCTCATCCAGTGCACCGGCTGTGTTACCGATGAGAACGGCAATATTGTGGAAGTACTGGCAACCTATGATCCCGACTCCCGTGGCGGTGATCCCGCCGATGGCCGCAAGGTCAAGGGTGCTACTATCCACTGGGTCGACGCAGAAACCGCTGTAGATGCCGAGGTCCGTCAATACGACAACCTGTTCCTGGATGCCGACCCCGATGCGGCCGGTAAGGATTATCTCAGCTGCCTGAACCCCAACTCCCTGGAAGTGCTCACCGGTTGTAAGGTGGAAGCTTCCCTGAAGGATGCCAAGGCGCCTGCTTCTTATCAGTTCATGCGTCTGGGTTACTTCTGCCCCGACAGCAAGGATTGCACCCCCGAGCATCTGGTATTCAACCGCTCCGTCAGCCTGAAGGACTCCTTCAAGCCCGGCAACTAAACGAAAAAGCACGCTGCAAGATTTTGCAGCGTGCTTTCTTAATTTACATTATTTTCCGAATACCTTAGCCACATTCTTCAGCATTTCCCGGATTGGCAAATGATAGGGGCAGCGCTCCTCGCAGAGGCCACAATCTACACAATCCGAAGCCGTTTTGGGCATCGCAAGATACCGGCCCTTGGCCCAATCCTGCAGACCATAGCGGTTGTAGTAACCCTCAAAGAGGAACGCGCCGGAAATATTCACGCCGGTGGTACAGGGCTGACAGTAATTGCAGCGACGACAGAAATTGGTGCCCAATTCCTTGCGAACCAGTTCAATGGCTTCCAACTCCTTATGAGTCAGCGGATTTTCATTGTTGGCAGCTTCCAAATTCTGCTCCACTTCCTCCATGGCAGCCATGCCGGGGATCACTACGGTCACATTCTCATCTTTGCACACATAGCGCATAGCAAGGTAACCGTCTTCAATAGCGCCGCCGGCCAGAGGCTTCATAGCGATAAAGCCGATATTCTTCTCTTTACACCGGGCAACCAGCTCCATCGCCTGGGTTTCCACAATATTGTAGGGGAACATGATGGTTTCCACCCAATCCATCTCCAGCACCTTTTCAAACAGTCCCAGATCATGCAGTGTAATGCCGATATGTCCGATCTTTCCGGCCTCACGAGCCTCAACAAGCGCTTCCAGTGCGCCGCCGGGAGCCAAAACCTGCTCCAGCTGGGCCGCATTGGGGTTGTGCACCTGATACAAGTCAATATAATCGGTTCGAAGATTCTTCAAACTGATATCAATATCTTTTGCCATCCCCTCTTTGTCACGGGCCATAGACTTGGTTGCCAGTATGAACTGCTGACGGATACCTTCCAGCGCTTCGCCCAAATACTCCTCGCTGACCGTATAGCCCCGGGCGGTATCAATATAGTTAACGCCTGCATCCATGAGCCGACGGATCAGAGGCTTTGTGCCTGCCGCGTCAATTCTCTGAATCGGAATACCGCCAAAACCCATGACAGAAACTTTCAAGCCGGTCTTACCCAGAATCTTATACTGCATAATCGTTCCTCCAATATTTCTTTGTAAGTTGTCTGCCTAAATTATAGCAGACCAACTCCGGGAACGCAAGTATCAATTACACACAGCTTGTCTGCCGCAGCATTTCTTTTCGCAATCGTGCCATAATTCGTTTTTCAAGCCTGGAAATATAGGATTGGGAGATTCCCATCACTTTGGCAACATCCTTTTGCGTCAGTTCCTGATAACCATTAAGTCCAAATCGCATATTTACGATTTCCTGTTCCCGCTGGGAAAGCTGTGACAGCGCCTGCCGCAGAAGCTGCAGATCCACATCATCCTCCATAGGTCGCATGACAATGTCCTCATCGGTACCCAGAATATCACCAAGCAGTAATTCATTCCCGTCATAATCCATGTTGATAGGTTCATCCAGGGAAACCTCCGCCTTTTGGCCGGCAATTTTGCGAATGTGCATCAATATTTCATTTTCAATGCAGCGGGAGGCATAGGTCGCCAACTTAATATTCTTGTCCCGTCGATAGGTGCCAATTGCTTTGATCAGCCCTATGGTTCCGATGGAAATCAGATCTTCCAAATTCACACCGGTATTCTCGAAGCGACGGGCAATGTAGACTACAAGGCGCAAATTATGCTCGATCAGTTTCTGTTTGGCCCATTCCTCCCCCATCTCCAACGCTTCCAGGGTCTCCGTTTCCTCCTGCCCTTTCAGTGGTGGCGGCAGAATATCCGCTCCTCCAATATAGTAGACCGTCTGCTGTGGCATCCCCACCAATCGCATTACAAAATTCAGTAAGCTTCCCTTCATATATTCCCTCCTGCCAACGCCTGAAATTGTTTGCCCTGACCTATAGTTTGCGGCGCGAACGCCACAATGCTATCTGAACTTTTCCCATCAATCAAAAGATTATCTACCCGAAGACCAAGCAGCATACCCGACGGCACACCGATTGCTGTGTAAGGTATCAGCCGAAATCCTGGCACAGGATGACTGCAAATCGTTTCCGATGGCTTTTCCAATGCCGACCGGTCAAGCCCCAACAGACTGGATGCGACATCACAGCCAACCACAATAACACGCATTCCGCTGATCGGGTCGATCAGGGTATTTCCCGTATCCACCAACGCGGTTACTTCCACTCGCTTTCCCTTGTGCTCCATAGTTACTTTGGCATAATTCTCACCTACGAAACCCCGAAAGCTACATAGCAGCATGATTAGCACAGCGAACAAAAGCGCAGGCCATATTCCGCCACCGGCCAGTTCATCCAGAGCCATCCGCATCAAAAAATAAACTGCGCCGCATTTTACCCCCGAAGCATCCCAGGAAAAAGCAGTAATACACAAGAGTATTACGCTGATCAGACGCCAATGAATATCCGAAAGAAAGGATAGTCCGTCAAATACACAGCAGCCGGCATGGATTCCCCCTGTCAACCCGGCAATCAGCAGTCGCCGCCAATCCGGGCTGTGACCCGACAGCTGGCTGGCGCTTAACAGTAACAGAAGATTCACCATAAAGCCCAATAGTCCCACCACAAACCAGTATGCCTCCACATCGTCACCTCCGGTACAGGAATGCCATCAGTATATCTGCACCGGTATAAAAAGTTAGTCGCAATAGGAGGCCGGGTTGTCCCTTGTTTCCGCCACCGGCTGCGCCAAATCCCCTTCCATTGCTTCCGGACGCAAAAAAACGGCAGCTGACGCACGCAGCTGCCGAATATTTACGTCGAAGGATTTTCACTTCGCTCTACAGAACGGATATTTTTTTCCGCCTTGAATCGTGGTGTCATCAGTTCATGGCCGCAAGTCAGGCATTTCAGGCGGAAATCGGCGCCGGTTCGAAGCACTTTCCACTTATCCCCGCCGCAGGGATGCGCCTTTTTCATAATCAAAATATCATTGATACGAATATCCATACTCACTTCCCCTTGATCGCGTCCCAATACTGTTTGGCTGCCTGTTCCACCTTGTTGGGACCATATTCATAATAGGTGGTCCCAACCAAAACATCCGGCAGATACTGCTGCTGAACCCAGTGATTGGGATAATTGTGGGGATAAAGGTACCCCTGCGAACGCTCCTGGGTATAGGTGTCGGCGTGTACATTCTGCAGCTGTCTGGGAAAATCGCCGCATTTGCCCTTACGCACATCTTCTGCCGCTGCCGCAAACGCCACATAAGCGGAATTGGATTTCGGGCAGGTAGCCAGGAAGATCACAGCATCCGCAAGGGGAAGCCTGGCTTCCGGCAAACCTAACTGCAAGGCGCTGTCCACACAGGCCTTCACAATGGGTATGGCCATGGGATAAGCCAATCCAATATCCTCACAGGCAGAACACAGAATTCTGCGACAGCAGGAGGGTAAATCGCCGGCTTCCAAAAATCGCGCCAAATAATGTACCGCGGCATCCGGATCGGATCCGCGAATGGACTTCATAAGAGCAGAAAGGGAATCATACTGATTATCGCCACCCCGATCATACCGCATGGCAGAACGCTGCGTCACCATTTTTGCGTCAGCCAGCGTCAGTTGGATGGAATCATCATCGGAACCGGATGCGGAAAACAACACCTCAACGGCGTTGAGGGCTTTGCGAATATCTCCGCCGCAAGCAACAGAAATATACTCCAGCGTTCCCTCTTCTACATTCGCCTTCAAGCCGATGCGTTGTTCCAGGAAAGCAACTGCCCGATTCACCGCCTTCAGCGCGGCGGATGCATCAATCTGCTTAAATTCAAAAATGGTAGAGCGGCTTAAAATCGCGTTAAACACATAGAAATAGGGATTTTCTGTGGTGGAAGCAATCAGCGTAATTTTACCGTTTTCGATATATTCCAACAATGTTTGCTGCTGCTTTTTGTTGAAAGACTGAATCTCATCCAAATAAAGCAACACGCCATTTGGTGCCATGAATGTATCCAACTCTGCCACGATCTGTTTAATATCCGCCGTGGAAGCGGTAGTCGCGTTCAGTTGATAGAGCGTCCGGTTTGTCTGTTTTGCAATAATATTGGCAACGGTGGTCTTGCCGGTGCCGCTGGGGCCGTAAAAGATCATATTGGGTACATTACCCCGTTCGATCATGCGCCGCAGGATAGCACCCTGTCCCAAAATATGATCCTGACCATATACATCATCCAGTGTTTCCGGTCGCAGAATGTCTGCCAAAGGCTGATACATCGATGCTCCCCTCCCTTCCTCTTTGGATCAATTTTATCATACGATCATTCGTTCGTCAAGCGCCATATATGATTCACGGGAATTTGAATTGACTTTTTTCACAAAGTAGATATAATGGGAACGGAAAGGGGTTGTATCCGTGAATCTGTCTAAAAAAACAAAAATCATTATCATCGTTACGCTTGCGGCCGTTTTGGTCATTGGCGCCTGCACGTTCTTTGGAATTCGAATGACGCAGGATGCCAAAAGCCGTTCTCATTACGCCAATTACGACGACTTCAGCAAGGAACTGACTGTTCTTGTGGAATTCCTTCAAATTCAGTATCCCGAACATAAGCATCAGCCCACCTATCTGCGTGTAGCGGACGGCAAAGAATTGCTGGAACCCAATGTTGGCTTTGTTCGTATTCCTGAAGAAATCCGCCAGATTTTGACCGTGCTGAGCAGAGGCTGTTTCACCAGCGAAAAGGCCAAACTGTTTGCCATCTCCTTCCATGGCAGCCGTATTCAGTTCGACACCGAAAATGGTGCTTACGCGCTGGTATATTCTCCTGAAGGAAAACCAGAATATCTTCATTTGGAAGGCGAAAACATCGCCATTCGTGTAGAACGGATCAACGAGAATTGGTACCATGTTACCAGAGTAGAATGATTCTCTGCCGCGCGGAAAATTTTCCGTGCGGCATTTTTTTCTTGCATTTTTTGCATATGTATGCTATTATGCGATTTGATATGAAAAAAGCAAAGAACGGGCTGTCCGGTATCTAACACATTTCCTTAGCGAAGGCGGGATGGTGCAAGCCGCCTAAATGGGATACGCGGGCCTTCTCCCGGGAGCTGCCGCCTGAAATTCGTTTATATGTCATTGCGAACCAGTGCGCACACTGGTGTGGCAATCCCCTGGTATTTCAGGGAATGAAACAATAGTAGGAGCGGACGGGTAACTCCGTTACAGGTTAGAAGCGTATTTGCGCTTTTTGAGTGCGCCAATTTTGGCGAATCGTGGGTGGTACCGCGGAAGGAATGCCTTTCGTCCCGAATGTAGGGACGGGAGGTTTATTTTTTACTGTAAATTGCCTTTTTAGGAGGAAATAATCATGAAAGAACAATTAGAGCTGATCAAACAAACTGCTCTGGCTGCTCTGGAAGCAGCCGACTCCCCTGCCGCCTTGGAAGAACTGCGCGTCAAATACCTGGGCAAAAAGGGTGAACTGACCGCCGTTTTGAAGATGATGGGTAAGCTGACACCGGAAGAACGCCCCGTCATGGGCGCTCTTGCCAACACCGTGCGGGCGGAAATCGAAACCAAGCTGGAAGAAGCAAAAGCTTCTGTCAGCGCCAAGGTTCTGGAAGCCAAACTCGCAAAAGAAGCCATTGATGTTACCATTCCCGGCAACGAGATCAAAATGGGTCATCAGCATCCCATGAACATGGTGCTTCAGGAGATCAAGGATATTTTTGTCGGCATGGGTTACACCGTGGTGGACGGTCCCGAAGTGGAGTACGCCGACTACAATTTCACCCGTCTGAATATCGAGGAAGGCCATCCTTCCCGTGACCGCAGTGACACCTTCTATTTCAATGAGGAGGATTCTCTGCTGCTTCGTACCCAGACCAGCTCCATGCAGATCCGC
>JAZOBI010000047.1:0-10666 GCA_045595885.1 Faecousia sp.
AAAGGCGGGGCTTCATAAGACAGGATCCGCTTCAAAAAACAATCTTTTGACCCAATACTTCAAAAAATCGCTATGGCAGGCGTCAGCCTGACCATAGCGATTCTTCTTGTGCCAAAATCTTTACTTTTGAAGTGCTTGCAGTTTTGCGGCTTGGATTTTTCCAAGTAACAAAGAATAGCGCCGCAGTAATACTTTGTGTATTTCCAGGAGATATTCTGCAGTTACAGGGAAAAAGACTGGCGCAAAACCGGATAATGTCTTATGAAACCCCGCCTAAAACTCGCATTTTTTTGTTATTTTGTCATATTCATTTCTGCCAAAACAATTTTTTTGTAGTCAACGGTCATGGGATAGTCCGCCAGCACCTCATCCACCATTTCCTGTCCCAACACTTCCCGGAGGGCGGCTCTGGCTTCCGCATACCAGATTTCCTCAGCCTCCACAAAGTAGACAATATGATAGCCGTAACTGGTTTTGACCATGCCATATTCGCCACTTTGGCGGGTGGTGCCGAAGCACCAGTTGTCGTAGGCATCCTCCATATCGCCCTTGACAAGGTCGGTATACAAGCCACCGGTGGAAGATGTGGTCGCGTCATCGGAATGGAGCGCAACCAGCGCGATGAAGGCTTCCTCCGTTTTCTCGCCCCGTTCCCAGGCGGTCAAAACCTGTTCCGCATCCGACTTGCACTGATCCCAGGCCGTTTCCGTATATACTACAGAGCCGTCTGCCAAAATGGTTCCGCCTTCGGGTGTGATCAGGATCTGGCGTACGTCCACATAGATGGCGTCACTTTTCTCAATGCCCGCATTCTCAAAACGCTCCAGGTTTTCCAGGTAATAGGCTTCAATCTCTTCCTGTGTGGGGTCGATCTGGTCATACAAGCTGGAAAAATACTGATAGGCCAGGAAATACACCCGAAGATAGGCTGCGTAATCAGCCGCGTTGCAGCCGGCACCCAACTCTGCCTGAACCATTTCATCAGCGGAAGCAAAACCGCTTTCCCGGGCCGTCTTTTCCAGATTTTCCTCCAGATTATCCAAATAGAGCTGATCTTCCTCCGTCATGGCAAATCCATTTTGCTCTGCCAGCAGCGCAAAAGCCTGATTGGTTTGCCATACCTGCATCGCGCTCTCCAGAAAATACTGCTGCCAGGTGGTTTCCCCGTCGGTGGAGAGCTGCTGATCCAAAGCGGCGGTGTAATCCAGGCCCAAATAGGCAAGGCTGTCGCTGTAATTGGACACAAACTCATACACCTGCATCCAATAGTAGATCTGCACCTGTCCGTTGTTAAGTGTCGCGTCACCCATGGTTGCCACGATCTCTTCCCGGTTCCTGTAAGCCTTCTTATCGGAAACAGTGTAAGATTTTTTCCGGTAAACATCGTTTTGTTTGGGTTTCAGCCATCCAAAACCATCCCCCAGATCCCAGCCGGCATTCATAGCAATAAACAGCACCACCGCCAATACTGCCAGCGCCGCGATACAGCCATACATAATGGCGGTACGACGCATGGCGAAAAACGCAGGGTTCTTCTCGGGTTGTGGCTCTTTCTTCCCGCATTTGGGGCATATCTTATGGGTTTCATTGATTTCCGCGTTGCAAAACCTGCATTTCATGGGCTTCCTCTTTCTCCGGTTTGCCGGGGTGGTGATGAAGAGAGTTTACCACTTTTTCTCAACAAAAACAAGTTGTAACACAAAATATTTACATCTTGCAAAAAGCGCGAAAAAATGGTATAATTTATTGTTGAGAACCTGTCCTTTGGAGGATGTAAACTATGAACACCAAAACCACCGTTATTTCCCAGGCACAGCTGGATACCCAACTCGCCTTTTGCAATAAAATAGCCGCCTACTGGCGCGAAGCCGGCATCACACCCAAGGCATATGTGGAAACCTACGGCTGCCAGCAAAATGAAGCGGATTCCGAACGGATCCGGGGTATGCTGGTGGAAGCCGGTTACCAGATTTCCGGCGAAGCCGAAGGCGCCGATGTGGTGGTGATGAACACCTGCGCCATTCGTGAACACGCCGAGCAGCGTGTATTCGGTAATTTGGGCGCTCTGACCCACACCAAGCGCCGCCATCCGGCCCAGAAAATTTTTCTGTGCGGCTGCATGGCCGGTGAAACCAAGGTTTCCGACCGGGTCAGAAAAAGCTTTCCCTACGTCAACGGTGTATTCTCCACCCATCATCTTTGGCAGTTCCCGGAGATTTTATACAAGGTTCTGACCACCAACAAGCGCCAGTTCTACATTGAGGATGAGGCCGGCTCCATCGCCGAGGGTCTCCCCCAGCTGCGGGACAATACCCTGAAGGCCTGGGTGTCCATCATGTACGGCTGCAACAATTTCTGCACGTATTGCATCGTGCCCTATGTCCGGGGTCGGGAGCGCAGCCGCAAGCCGGAGGCCATTCTGGCAGAATGCCGGGAATTGATCGAAAACGGTTGCCGTGAAATCAATCTGTTGGGTCAGAATGAAAATTCTTACGGCAAAGATCTGGGCTGCGGTATGGATTTCGCGGACCTGCTGGCTGCCATCGCGGAGATTCCCGGAGAATTCCTGGTTCGCTTTATGACCAGCCATCCCCGGGATGCTTCCACCAAGCTCTTTGACACCATGGCAAAGTACGATAAGATCGCCAAGCAGCTGCATCTTCCCTTCCAATCCGGTTCCAGCCGGGTACTCAAAGCCATGAATCGCCATTACGATCGGGAAACTTATCTGGAGAAAGTTCGGTACGCCAAGTCCGTTATGCCGGGCTTGGTGCTGACCAGTGATGTGATCGTGGGATTCCCCGGCGAAACGGAGGAAGAATTTGAGGAAACCATTTCTCTTATCGAAGCCGTACGCTACGACAGCCTGTTTACCTTTATTTTCTCCCCCCGGCCCGGCACTCCTGCTGCCGGCATGGAGGATCCCACACCCAAGGAAGAAAAAAATCGCCGGTTTGACAAGCTTTGCGCGGTACAGAACCGGATCTCCGAGGAGATTCATAACGAATATGTGGGCAAAACCTTCCGGTGCCTGGTGGACGGTCGGGATAAAGCGCTGCTTACCGCCCGGACAGAAGGCGGACGGCTTGTACGCTTTGCCGGCCATGAAACACTCATCGGAACCTATCAAAATGTGGCGATCACCGGATGTACCACCTGGAGTCTGACAGGACAATTAGTCAATTCATAATGACAAATTATAAATTTGAATCACCATAATTTTGTAGTTTGTAATTGGTAATTTGTGATTTTTAGAGGACGATATTTATGGCCAAACCTAACAATGAGATGACCCCCATGCGGCGGCAATACTACACCCTGAAGGAGCAGCATAAGGATTGCATTTTGTTCTTCCGGCTGGGAGATTTTTACGAAATGTTTGACGAAGATGCCTGCGTTGCCGCCAAGGAGCTGGATCTGACTCTGACCACCCGGGATCGGAATAAGCCCCAGGAAGAGCAGACACCCATGTGCGGTGTGCCCTATCACAGCGTGGAGGCATATATTGCCCGGCTGGTAGCGAAAGGCTACAAGGTTGCCATCTGCGAGCAGATGACCGACCCTGCCCTGACCAAAGGGCTGGTAGATCGGGAAGTGACCCGGATCGTTACCCCAGGCACCGTGACGGAAAGCAGTATGCTGGAAGAAAGCCGCAACAATTACATTGCCGCCATATGTCTGGAGGCTAATATGTTCGGTCTGGCGTTTTGCGATATTTCCACCGGCGAATTCTATGTCACCGCCTGTCGGGATGCCGATGCCGCCGCTTCTGAGTTGGCCAGGTTTTCCCCTGCCGAGATCATTCGCCATCAAATTATCGATCGGGAGCTGGTCAATACCCTGTTCCTGCGGCTGGGTTGTTGCCTGGATGAAGGGGATCCGGCGCTGTTCGACCTGCCGGGTTGTGCCGCCGCCCTCGAAAAGCATTTTGGCGACACAGCAGAGTCCATGGGGCTCGGTGGCCTGCCCGCATCGGTGATGGCCGCCGGCGGCCTGCTGCAAACCCTGCTGCGGCTGCAAAAAAATGACCTTTCCCACATCCGTGTACTGCAGTTTTATACTTCCGGCCGCTTTATGGAGCTGGATATGGATGCCCGGCGGAATCTGGAATTGGTGGAAACCATGCGCTCTCAGGACAAGAAGGGATCTCTTCTTTGGGTGCTGGACAAGACCCACACCGCTATGGGCGGCAGAATGATCCGCTCCTGGCTGGAAAAGCCCCTGTTGGATGCAGTGGAAATCGGCCGTCGGCAAACTGCGGTAGAGGAACTGGTCAATGCGCCCATTGCCCGTGGCGAATTGACGGAAGCGCTGAAGGGTGTCACCGATTTGGAGCGGGTCATGGCCCGAATCTCCACCGGCACCGTGAATGCCAGGGATCTTTTGGGTCTGGCATCCGGCTTGCGCGCCCTGCCGGCAGTCAAAGCACAGCTGAGCCGCATGGAATCTCCCCTGCTGCGAAAATTGGCCGCTGCCATTGACCCCATGACACAGTGGGCAGACCGTATCGAAAATACCATTGAGGACAAGCCGCCTCTGACCATCCGGGAAGGCGGCATCATCCGCAAGGGCGCCAACGCAAACGCCGACCGCCTGCGGGATATTATGGAGGGCGGCGCCGGCACCATTGCCGCCATTGAAGCATCCGAAAAGGAAAAGACCAATATCCGCACCCTGAAGGTCAGCTATAACCGGGTATTTGGCTACTATATTGAGGTTTCCAAGTCCTTTACTGACCAGGTGCCTCAGCATTACATCCGCAAGCAGACCCTGGCAAACTGCGAGCGCTACATTACCCCGGAGCTGAAAGAACTGGAGGAACAGGTGCTGACCGCCAAGGATCGGCTCACAGCTTTGGAATATCAGCTTTTCGTGGAACTGCGGGATCAGCTGGCCCAGCAGACCGCCCGTACGCAATCGACAGCAGCCGCCGTTGCTGCCGCGGACACCCTGTGTTCCCTGGCCACCGTGGCGGTGCAGCGTGGTTATTGCCGCCCGGAGATCACCCTGGACAATGAAATCTCCATTTCCGACGGCCGCCACCCTGTGGTGGAAGCCATGCTGACGGACAGTCTGTTCGTGCCAAATGACACCCGTTTGGGCTCCGCGGATAACCAGGTAAGTATTATCACCGGCCCCAACATGGCCGGTAAATCCACCTATATGCGCCAGGTGGCGCTGATCGTTCTCATGGCGCAGATCGGATCCTTCGTGCCGGCAAGAAGCGCCACCATCGGTCTGGTGGACCGCATTTTCACCCGCATCGGCGCCAGCGATGACCTGGCATCCGGCCAATCCACCTTTATGGTGGAAATGACGGAGGTGGCCTCTATTTTGAAGCACGCCACCGCCCGCAGCTTGCTGATTCTGGATGAGATCGGCCGTGGCACTTCCACATATGATGGCATGGCCATTGCCCGTTCCGTGCTGGAATATGCCGCAAGTCCACGACGGTTGGGCGCCAAAACTCTGTTTGCCACCCATTACCATGAGCTTTCCGTCATCGAAACGGAGCTGCACAATGTTAAAAATTACAACATCGCCGTAAAAAAGCGTGGCGATCAAATGCTTTTCCTGAGAAAGATCGTTCCCGGCGCTGCCGATGACAGCTATGGTGTAGAAGTGGCCAAATTGGCCGGTCTTCCCAAATCTGTCATTGCCCGGGCAAGGGAAATCCTTGCCCAACTGGAGCAGGAAGGCGGAAAACAGCCGCCCCAGCCGATCCCGGAAGCGGATGATCAAATCAGTATGATGGATTTGCGCAGCCAGCAGGTCTGCGCCACACTGGCAAACATCGCCGTGGAAACCCTGACACCCATTGAAGCCATGAACGAACTGTATAAATTGAAGAAAATGTTGGAGAAGTGACATGAATTTCAATACTCTCTATTTGCCTTTCCGTAAACATGAGATTCTCCCCGCCTGTCTTTTGAGTGTGGCGTATCTTGCCGCCGCCATATTGCTGGGCACTGCCCATTACTGGATCTTCTGTCTTGTGGCGCTGGCTGTTTTGGCGGCTCTTGCCTATTTCCTTCGGGATTTTTTCCGGGAAACCTTTGTCAATCTGACCTTGATGGGCAAGCAGATTTGGCTCAAACCCATTTTGATTTTTTTCATCAATCTGGTTGTCTGCACCGTTGTTAATGACATTGCGCTGATGTACAATCTCCCCTATTTTGTGGCATCAAGCTGGGGTCCTTTGCTGTATGATATCCGGGCGGCATTCCTGGCGGAACAAAATGCTTTCCTGCTGTTTGCATTGGTCACCGTTTTGGTCTTGCCGGTGATGGAGGAACTGATCTTCCGCCAGACAATCTTCACTCTGGTGTATCCCAGAAGCCGTTTTTTGGCCACCTTGCTTTCCGTCGGGCTGTTCACCGCGTTTCACGTTCTGCCCTTTATCGGCACCATGGATACCACATACCTGGCGCTTTACGGCTTCCAGTTTATTCCCACGGGTATTTTCCTGTGCTACCTGTATACCGCCCAAGATTCCATCGCTTCCCCCATTTTGATGCATATGCTGATCAACGCATCTGTGATCCGTACCGCAATGGGCTATATGGTTCAGTAAAGGAATGGAAATTATGGCAAAAAAGGCGAAAAAACTTTCTATCCGCCCCACAGACAAAGAACAGATCTGGGGATTGGTGTACCTGCTGTTCAGTCTGCTGGTACTGCCCTCACTGTTAAGCGGGTTCAATGCCTTGCTTCCCGCGCCGATGAACAAAGCATGGTTCAATTTTCTCTACTTTTCACTGAATTTCCTATTCATAATTTGGATTTTCCACGGTATGTTCCGCCGCTCTTTGGCCTACGCCGGCAGTCACTTTTGGGACTTTCTGCTGGCGGTGCTGGTGGGCGCCGGCGTGTACTGGCTGTGCAACTGGGGACTTTCCCTGCTGTTTGGCTGGCTGTTCCCCGATTTTATAAACCTGAATGACAGCAGTATCTCCGCCATGGTCCACGATCATTTCGGGATCATGCTGATCGGAACCGCGATTCTCGTGCCGGTGGCGGAGGAAGCCCTGCACCGGGGTCTTATATTCGGCTCTCTGTATCCCAAGAGCCACGCCGCCGCCTACATTCTTTCGACGGTGATCTTCTCCGCTGTTCATACCATGCAATACATCGGTGCATACAGCACCCGTAATCTGCTGCTGGCCTTCGCGCAATACATTCCCGCCGGCTTGGCGCTGGCCTGGGCATACCGCAAAAGCGGCAGCATTTTCGCGCCCATTGTGATCCATGCGCTCATTAATGCCATTGGTCTGTACACTATTTCTATAGGATGATATTTATGCCGAAAATTATCCAATTATCTCCCCATATTGCCAATCTGATCGCTGCCGGCGAGGTTGTGGAACGCCCGGCGTCCGTAGCCAAAGAGCTGCTGGAAAACGCTGTGGATGCCGGCGCAACCAAGGTCACCATTGAGATTCGCAACGGCGGCATGACCTTCCTGCGGCTGACGGACAACGGCTGCGGCATGGCGCCGGAGGACGCACGCACCGCGTTTTTGCGACACGCTACCTCGAAACTGCGCTCTGCCGAGGATTTGGCCGCCATTTCCACCTTCGGATTTCGGGGGGAAGCATTGGCCGCCATCGCCTCCGTCAGCCGCGTTGACCTGATGACCAAAACCGCCGGATCCCTGGCCGGCACATCGTTGCGTCTGGAGGCAGGCAAAATCACGGATGAATCGGAAGTCGGTTGCCCCGATGGCACCACCATCATCGTCCGGGACCTGTTCTACAATACGCCTGCCCGTATGAAATTCATGAAATCCGACACCTATGAAGGCAGCAGGGTCACGGCAGCCGTACAATTGCAGGCGCTGGCCCATCCGGATGTGGCAATCACTTTGATCCGTGACGGCAAGCAGGTACTCTCCACCCCCGGTACGGGTGGTTTGGAAGCGGCAACCTACTGTGTATACGGTCGGGAAGCCGGACAGATGATTCCGGTGGACAGCCGCTGGGAACAGTATCGGGTTACCGGTTTTGTCAGCAAGCCCACCGACGCCCGTCCCAGCCGCAGCCTGCAGACCTTCTTTGTCAACGGCCGGCCGGGAAAATCCCGGATTATGATGGCCGCCCTGGAGGAAGCCTACCGCAATCAGATGATGGTGGGCAAATTTCCGGCTTGTGTGCTGCATCTGCATCTTCCTGCCGCAGCGGTGGATGTGAATGTGCACCCTGCCAAAACGGAAGTAAAATTTCTGTCGGAAAAGGCGGTGTTTGATTGTATCCATTATGGCGTTTTGGGAGCGCTGAACAAGACGCCGGACCGCCCCCAGATGCAATTTATGGCATCTGCGCCCACACCTGCGCCGGCTACGCCCGCAGCCAGGACTCCCGCGCCTAAAAAGGACTTTTTCCGCACCATGACCGGGGAGGAATATAAAGCATTTTCCCAGGCTATGACGGAGGCTCCCCAACCGAAAATAGAGGCCGCCATTGCCGCTGCCGCCAAAATTGATCGGCCCATCAATATGCCACTTCGGGAAACAGTCATCCTGCCTCAAATTTCTAAGACTAACGCAGGATCCGGTCTTCCGGACGGTCCTTCTCAGAATATGCCGCAGCTTGATAAGACCGCCGAGGACGCCGATACCTACATCATCGAAAGCATAGCAGCAGAGGCAGAACAGATTTCCATGCCTATGCCCCAGGAAATCCCCTGGCGGTTGGTGGGAGAACTGTATAACAGCTATGTGATCGTGGAACAGGGGGAGGAAGCCTTCCTCATTGACAAGCACGCCGCCCACGAGCGCATTCTCTTTGAGAAGCTGAAAGCCAATCAGGAAGCGATTTCTTCCCAGCTTCTGCTGACCCCCATTCCCGTCCGTCTCTCCCCCACCGGCACGGCTGAGCTGCTGCTCAATCGGGAAATGCTGGAGGAATTGGGTTTTGAACTGGATACTTTTGGCGAAAATACTGTACTGCTGCGGCAAATTCCTGTGGATCTGCATCCTGACCAGGCTGCGCAGACGGTGGAATCTTTGGCTTCTGATTTGTTAAACGGCCGCAGAGAACGCAAAGATACCATTCGGGACGAAATCCTGCACACCGTTGCCTGCAAGGCAGCCATCAAAGCCGGTTGGGTCAATGACGAGGCAGAGCTTCTGGCTTTAGTCAAGCAGGTGATGGCAGATGAGAATCTCAAATATTGCCCCCACGGCAGACCCATTTGCATTACACTGACTAAAAAGCAGTTGGAAAAGCAGTTTAAGAGAGTCTGAGGAACGCACAATGGAAGAAAAAACCTTCAGCGCGAAAACGCGCAACAAAATATACACCGCCATTGCCTGGGCAGGTGTGGCGATTACGATGGCAGGATATTTCATGGATGGCATCCTCAAGCCTATCCTGACCTGGGGCGGTCTGGGTGTTGTGGTGTTGGCCGGAGTCTTCCGTTTCACCATGGTCAAATGCCCCTACTGCGGCAATCGTTTGACAGAAAGCAAGACCATCCCCGACAAATGTCCGGAATGTCATAAGGAGCTGAATTAACATGACCGGAAACGAATATCAGCGTCTGGCCATGACCACGCTGAACCCGGCGCTGAGCAAACAGGATGTACTGCTCAACGGCGTCATGGGTCTTTGCGGAGAAAGCGGCGAAGCCATCGACATCGTGAAAAAGCATCTGCACCAGGGGCATCCTTTGGATAGAGAGAAGCTGGTCAAAGAACTGGGCGACATCGCCTGGTACCTGGCGGAAACCGCCTACGCCCTGGATGTAAGCCTGGATGAAATACTGGAAGCCAATATCGCCAAGCTGAAGGACCGCTACCCGGAAGGGTTTGACACCGAAAGGTCCATGAACCGTGAAGAATAAATTTCCCCTCACAATGAAAGCAACTGCCGTTACCACCGGTTTGATGACAATGGTTCTTGCCTTGCTTTATCACCATGATCCCAAACACTGGCTGCTAACGATGGCCATCAGCGTCGGCACCACCTGCTACCATTTTGCCATGCGTCTTTTGGTCGGAGCGCTGGTGCCGCCGGTCAAAAGAGTTGCCCGCTGGTTCCGGCCGTGGAACTGGGAAGCACCGTTTTACCGCTTTCTGCATGTAAAAGGCTGGAAGAAACATCTGCCCACCTATGACCCCCATCAGTTTTCTCTGGAGGAGAATACGCTGGAACAGGTAATTCTCAATATGTGCAGCGCAGAAATCGTCCACGAAATCATTATGCTATGCAGTTTTTTCCCGTTGCTGACCGTGCCACTATTCGGATCGTTTTGGGTGTTTTTTATCACTTCCCTGCTGGCTGCACTATTCGACAGTCTGTTTGTCATAGCGCAACGATATAACCGTCCACGATTGGAGCGGATATTCAGAAAAAAGGAGGCGGCTCGTCCATGAACAACATCATATGCGTTGTTGGCCCTACCGCCTCCGGGAAAACCGCTTTGGCGGTGGAATTGGCCAAAGAATTGGGCGGTGAGGTGGTTTCCTGCGACTCCATGCAGATCTATCGCCGCATGGATATCGGTACCGCAAAGCCCACACGAACAGAAATGCAGGGAATTCCCCACCACATGATTGACATCTGTGAGCCGGATGAGGATTTCTCTGTCAGCCGCTATACCCAAATGGCGACTCCCATTGTGGAAGATATTCTCTCCCGGGGGAAAGCCGCCATCATCGCCGGCG
>JAZOBI010000048.1:0-18114 GCA_045595885.1 Faecousia sp.
CCCTGCTGTTTCGCTTTCCGCACGATCTGTTCCGCTTCACCCCGCTCTTGTTCCGCGGAACGGCCACTTTGTTCCGCTTTTCCGGCGGAACGTTCCAGTTGCGCCACATACCGCTTCAGTTCCTGGATATCGCCGCCCCGCTGCAAAATCGCCTGTAACTCCCTGGCCACATCCTTCTTGCTGACCGTATCCTCACTAAGAGAAAACTTTTTCTTGACATTTTCCTCTGCCTGTGCTACATTCTCAACAGAAGAGTTGCTTTTTGTGAGCGAGCCCCTTCCGGAGACGGTCGAGGGCACGTCGCCGCGGGCAGCTCTTTTATCTATTTGAGTTACATTGCTAATGGCATAGAGAATGTTTCTGTCTCTGCCGTTGGCAATGTTCAATGTAGCCTCATAAATGCGCCCACTTCTGTCTTGAATATAGGTTTTGCGGAGATCCCAACCATTCTCGTCCATCCACTGATGACTATGCTCATCGGTGGATTTTTCGTATCTGGATGTCTCCAACAATTCGGAAAGATGGATAGTAGCCAGCGCTTTCGTATTATCGCCAGTATATCGGGCCAGTTTATCAATAACCTTATGCGCATTCTTGGCCCCATCCTTGCGGACACGATCGTTTTCCTTTGCAAGATGGATTGTTTCCGCATTCCCGGCTTCATCGTACACAGTCATTTGCGTTCCCGCCAAATTGTTGTATACATAGCTGCTGAGGACCTCGCCCCAGGCGCGGGGCCTTACACCGTCGAAAATGTCAGTGTCCAAAATCACCCCTTGCCCATAGTCTTCCTTCTGCCCCTGGATATCACTGATAGAGTATTTCCTCTCCCCCGCTGTCCGTCGTTCCTCCTGCCACCGCTCGTATTCGTCCATGACCTGTTCATAGGTGGCGTCGTCCACTTCGCCCCGGGCGTAAGCCTCCCGGAATGCCTCCATGTTCGCCTCCACTTCGTCGTCCGCGCTGGCTGGCTCAGCCTCGACCTCCGTCTTGGCATTCACCTGCTCGCCCACGGGCGCCGAAGGTGCCGCCTGCTGCTGTGCCTGCTGCGTCTGCGCCGCACCCACACCCTGCGTCTGCCGCAGCGCCTTGGCATAAATATCTCTTGCCCGCACCAGGAACGCCCGTTCCTGGGCGTTTTTGTTGCCCAGCTTGGCAAGAATGCTGTCAAGCCATTCCTTGATCCGCTGGCCCAGCGTCCGATCCTGCTTCACCAGAGAAACGATACTTGCCTCATCCGTCAGCAGGTATCTGTATTTGTCAAATAATGTTGTAAAATAATATTTTCCTCTTGATTTTTTCGTAATTTATGGTAGTATTACAAAGTTGTAACACGGTTTGTTATTTTTTGACACTTTTGAGGTATTTATGAAAGAGTTTTTCGGTTTCGGCGGCTACGCACGTCCAGCGGAGGGATTTCTGTCGTGGCAACACTTGTGCTTTGTCAGTTTCCTGATGGTCATTATGGTAGCGCTGGCCTGGTTTCTCGGTCGCAGGAACAGACATAAGGATTTTTCCAAAAAGAATAGCGTTTTGGTGGCCGCAGCCATTGCCATTGATGCGTTTGAGTTATTCAAAATCATCATCTTCTGTTTCCGGGCACAGGATCCCTGGAATTGGCTGTATGAGCTGCCGCTGTTTCTGTGCAGTATTCAGCTGATCACCATTCCCCTGGCTGCCTTCAGTAAGGGTCGCATCCGGGAGGCAGCGCTGGATTTTGTCTTTATGTTCGGCATTCTCGGCGCCGTTTTGGGTACCTACGGCGCAGGCAATAATTATGGCAGCTATCCTGTGCTTAGCTTCGACAATGTGGTGTCCGGAGTTACCCACTCCATTTCCGGTTTTTCTTCGCTGTACATCGTGATTTCCGGCATGACCAGTATGAAACGCAGAAATTTGACCCAAGTGGGTCTGATCCTGTCCGCTTTCTGTGTTATGGCTTTTCTTGCCAATTCGTTGCTGGACTATAACTATATGTTCCTGGTGCGCAGCGATGGTACACCCTACGAAATTTTCTATCAATTGGTAAACGGCCATCCCGTAGCTTATCCTGCTGTAGTTGTAGGGCTATTCTTTGTGTATATCGGCCTGTTCCATTGGATCTATACTGCCATCAAAAAAGCTCGCTTGCATCGCAAGCGAGCTTTATCATATTATCAAATACCCAATTCCCGCATTTTTTCCCGGATGGACAACAGATCGTCAAAGGTTTCCGGGCGCTTGCTCACATCCCGCAGCAAGGCCGAGGGATGAAAGATAGCCGTCATCCAGATGCCGCTCTTTTCCGTCCAGGTACCATGTTCCCGGGTGATACGAAAATCCTCATGAATAAGCCGCTTTGCCGCTATGCGACCAAGGCAGACAATGATTCTCGGTTTGATCAAAGCCACCTGATTGCGCAGATAATCAATGCAGGCTTCCTGCTCTGTTTCCAGGGGATCCCGGTTTCCGGGTGGGCGGCATTTGACAATGTTGGCAATATAGCAATTATCTTTACGGCTCAAATCGATAATGGACAGCATATCATCCAGAAGCTGGCCGGCAGGACCCACAAAGGGCTCTCCCTTCAGATCCTCCTGCTCGCCGGGACCCTCTCCGACAAACATGATATCCGCATCCCGATTTCCCACACCAAAAACCACATTGGTACGCTTGTCGCAAAGTCCACAGCGTAAACAACGCAGACACTCGCTTTCCAGTTCGTCCCAATTCCGCATATTATCGGCTCCTTCTGCGATTGCGTTTTCTTCGGCGGTACATTTGCTTTTTACGGACATTGTGAAGCACCCGTATTAACACCAATACAATGGCCGCCACCAGCAAAATTCCAGCCAAAATCAGGCCCACACGAATCAATAGACCCTTATAGTCAATGCGATCCGGTTCATCCTGCTCCAAAGGCTGACCATCAATAATTACAGAACCCTGTGCCACCACCGAATGCATGGCAACCAGATCCGCTGTACCCAAAATGATATTCCCGTAACGAACACGCAGTGTACCAAGCACGGATTCCTGTGCGATGGGTGCCTGCAGAAGCTCTGCATCCATCACCGTATCGTACCACAGATTTTCCGGCAGGAAATCCTTTGGCAAGACGGTATACAGGTCTTCATCGACCCGCACTGTCACATCATTTTGACCTCCGGAAACACTGTACTGCGCAAAAGCCTGACAAGTATTGGCAACCTGACGCACAGCAAAATTCCCGAAGCCATAGTCCAGGACAGCTTTCGTTTCTTCAAAGCTGCCGTAGCGCTTAACCACAAATCCGTCCTCCGAAACTTCCGCTTCGGCGCTCATAACGATGCAAAGATAGCGGGATGTGTCCACTTCCGCGGTACAGATCAAACTTCTGTCCGTGAGGGACGCGGCGGCGGTTTTACCGCCGGTGACACGGCTGTCGTAATGATTTTTGATGGATTCTTTGCTCATCATGTAATTGGTGGTCAAGATGTAGCGCTCGTCAGACTTGTTGGTGGCAGGGACAGTATAGCTGTCGGCACAAAACATCTCTGCAAACAGAGGGTTTTCCAGAGCGGCTTCCGTGATAATGGCAAGATCCCGGGCGGTGCTGTACTGTTGAGTACCGCTGAGGCCGTGGACATTGGCAAACATAGAACTGCTACAGCCCAGCTGCGCAGCCTTGGCGTTCATCATTTCCACAAAAGCTGTCTGGCTACCTGCAATATGCTCTGCCAACACAGCCGCCGCGTCATTGGCGGAAGAAACCATCACACAATACAAAAGATCCCGCAGCTGGATCACTTCATCTGCCTGCAGTTTGGCGGACACGGCACCGATGGTCACGGTATTGAGCGTACTGCGCTTCACGGTAACCTCATCGTCCAGATTTCCTTGCTCCAGCGCCACCAATACTGTGAGGATCTTCACCATGCCGGTGGGGTCAATGATCTGGTCGATGTTCCAGCCATAAACCAAAGTATCCGTATTCAATTCATACAAAAGCACCGCATCCGCGGTTTCCACCAGTTTTTCGGAACCTCCAAGGGGAAAAGCCGCGCGAATGGTGCAGCATCCGGAGGTGACCGCCTCGCTTCTGGGCTCTGTGGCATAAATGGCTGTGACAGACAACAGAAGGCATACCGCCAAAGCCAACGCAATAAGGGGAATTTTTTTCATATTTAGACCTCATAATTGCACAGTTGGACTTGTCCAACCGGAAAAAAACGTGTATAATTAGATTGCAGACATTATATCAGCTTTTTTCCATATAGTCAACGAAAGAGAATGGTTCCCTGCCATGAAAAAATTCACGATCTTTCTTCCCGTTGCCATCACACTGGCATTTACCATATTTCTGTGCGGCTTTTATCTGGGTCGAAACTGGAATCACAGCGATATTCGGATCGAAGTCGGCGACCGCGCCACCAGCAGCATTGCCGCCGATAACACCCCAAACAATGCTGTCACCCAGAAGGTCAATATCAACACAGCCACTTTGGCAGAACTGATGACCTTGCCCCAGATCGGCGAAAAACTGGCACAGCGAATTATTGACTACCGTACAGAACACGGGGATTTTGAAAGCATTTCCGATCTAACCAAAGTCAGTGGCATCGGCGAAAAAACATTGGAGTCCATAAGGGATTTGATTACAGTTTAACCACAGGAGGTTATTCATGAAGATTCTGGTAGCAGACGACGAAGCTTTGCTTGTCAAAGGTATCCGGTTTAATTTGCAAAACGAAGGCTATGAGGTAGTTACCGGCAGCAACGGTTTGGAAGCAGTACAATTGGCCAAAGATCCGGAAGTCAATCTTGTGATCCTGGATGTTATGATGCCGGAGATGGACGGACTAACCGCCTGCTCCAAAATTCGGGAGTTCTCCACAGTACCGATCATTCTGCTGACGGCTAAGACCGATGATATAGACAAGCTAATCGGCTTTGACCACGGCGCGGATGATTATCTGACCAAGCCCTTCAATATTCTGGAGCTGAAAGCCCGCATTAAAGCATTGCTTCGCAGGTCACAAATGCGGGAAAAAGAAACCGGCAGCCAGCTTACCATTGGCGCCATCAGCCTGGATATGAACGGCAGAAATGCCTATGTTTCCGGCAAACTGGTGGATCTGACCGCCAAAGAATTTGACGTTGTGGAATTTTTGATGCGCAACGCGAATCGGGTGTATTCCCGGGAAGCGCTGCTGGATACCATCTGGGCTTATGAATATCGCAGTGATATTCGTACGGTGGATGTACATATCCGCCGTCTGCGGGAAAAGCTGGAAGAAAATCCGGCTCAGCCGCAATACATTATGACAAAGTGGGGCGTTGGTTATTACTTCCGAAAGACGTAAATCCATCCAGGAGATCCGATACAGCAGCACACAGCTCCGTTACGCGATGACCTATGTTGTCATCACGTTTGTTGTGCTGCTGTTTTTAAATGTTTACTGTTCACAGGTAAGTATGCAGTTGTTTTACAACAACAAGGAATCCTCCATGCTGGAAAAAGCGCAAATGACCGCCAATGAAATCGGCAACTTGGATGTGCTGAACAACGCTGCCATTGAAGATGTGATCGACCGGATCGGCAGTTTGACATTTACCCGGCTGGTCGTCACCGATGCCAATGGTCGCATTATTTTTGATTCAGACCGTAGTACCGGCTATGCTTTGTTTCCCCAAATCGTCACAGCCCTGGAAAGTAACGATGTATTCACCTGGCACTATAGAAACGGCGTGATGCGTTCTGTGGCTGCCACACCCATATTTCAATCCGATCATATTTCCGGCTGTGTGTACATGATGGAGTATGACACGGAGCAGGGTCAGCTGATGGACTCCCTGCAGCGCAATATCTTTACGGTATCTCTGCTGCTGGAAATTGGACTTCTGCTGTTTGCTTACGCCTTCTCTCATCGGTACTCCCGGCGGTTACGGAAGATCATGAGTTCCATGCAGATCATCCAGGAGGGTGATTACACCCACAAAGTGGATCTTCCCGGTCGGGATGAGCTGAGTGTTCTCGGTGCCGAATTTAACGATCTGACAGAGCGGCTGAACACATCGGAAAACAAGCGCCGACAATTTGTTTCCGACGCGTCCCACGAGCTGAAAACCCCCCTTGCTACCATCAAACTGCTTTCCGATTCCATTTTGCAGAACGAAATGGACACGGAAACAACCCGCGAATTCGTTACTGACATCGGCAACGAAGCGGATCGACTCACCAGAATGGCACATAAATTGCTGTCACTGACCAAAAATGAAGGCAATCCGTCGGAGATGGAAGCGGAGATCATATACATGGCACCCACCATTGATCGGGTGGTAAAAATGCTTTCCGGTCTGGCAGAATCCAATCAGATCACGATTCAGGCAGACCTTACAAACGATTGTCCGGTGTTAATTTCCGAAGATGACCTTTACCAAATCGCCTTTAATCTGGTGGAAAACGGTATCAAATACAATATTTCCGGTGGTATGCTTCGCATTTCCCTTCACAGAAGCCAGGATATGGCCGCTCTGCGGGTTTCCGACACCGGCATGGGTATTCCACCGGATGCTGTGGGACACGTATTTGAGCGTTTCTACCGTGTTGACAAAGCCCGCTCCCGGCAATCCGGCGGCAGCGGCCTGGGTCTTGCCATCGTACGAAGCATCGTCGAGCGCAATAATGGAGAGATTTCTCTGCAAAGCACCGTAGGCAAAGGCACTGTGTTCACAGTGGAGTTCCCCTGCTTTGATATCGTGGAGGAGGAAGATGAAATATGAAGCAAATCACTTTCCTTCTGATCGCTCTTCTTTTGCTGCTGAGTCTTGCATCCTGCAGTAATTCTGCTACGGTGGAAAACCAAGTTATCTTCTATTACCAACACGCCCAACCAAAGTATGATGTTACTGATTCTGCCCTGGCAGCGGAAATCCAGGACGGTTCCGCATATTCCGATCTGGAAGAAGCCTTGCTGTCATATCTGGCAGGACCCGCAAGCAGCAGCCATGTCAGCCCCTTCCCTGCCGGAGTGCGGTTGATTTCCCTGGAACAGGACGCGAATACCCTGTATTTGGTTTTCAGCGATGAGCTGAGTGAGTTATCCGGTTTGAAGCTGACCATCGCCTGCTGCTGCATCGCGCAAACCTGTCTGGGACTTACGGATGCGGAAAACATCTGCATCAGCGCGGAAACCGGACTTCTGGGCGGCGAACGATCCATCACACTCAACGAAAGCAATATGAACCTGTTGGATTCCACCCAGCAGGCCAACGGTGAATAAGGAGAAACTATGAAATTTGTATCATGGAATGTCAACGGCCTGCGGGCCTGTATGGGCAAAGGATTTATGGAATCTTTTGCCGCGCTGGGTGCAGACTTCTTCTGCCTGCAGGAAACCAAGCTGCAGGCCGGTCAGATCGAAATGGATCTGCCGGGTTACAGCCAATACTGGAACTATGCTGAGAAAAAAGGCTACTCCGGCACCGCCATCTATGCCAGAGAGCCTGCCTTGTCTGTCTGCTATGGAATCGGCATTCCGGAACATGACACGGAGGGTCGGGTGATCACCGCCGAATATGAGAATTTTTATTTGGTCACCTGTTACACGCCCAACGCCCAGCGGGAACTGACCCGGCTTGACTACCGAATGGTTTGGGAGGATGCCTTCCTGGCCTATCTCAAAGCGCTGGACGAAAAGAAGCCCGTCATTCTCTGTGGCGACCTGAATGTGGCGCACCAATATATTGACCTGAAAAATCCCAGCTCCAACCGCCGCAACGCCGGTTTCACCGATGAAGAACGAGGCGCATTTACCCGGCTGCTGGAAAACGGCTTTGTAGATTCCTTCCGACACCTGTACCCCGAAAAAACCGGGGCCTACAGCTGGTGGAGCTATATGTTCAACGCCAGGGCCAACAACGCAGGCTGGCGCATTGACTATTTCGTGGTGTCCAGCCGTCTGGCGGATAAAATCAAAGAGGCCGCCATCCACCCGGATATTTTGGGTTCTGACCATTGCCCTGTAAGCCTGGAACTGGATTTGTAAAAAACAGTTGACTTTTACTAAAAATGCCGATATAATACACAGAGCTTGCTAGTGTAGCACAGTCGGTAGTGCATCTCACTCGTAATGAGAAGGTCGCCTGTTCGAGTCAGGTCACTAGCTCCAGAAACGCCACTTGCACCAGCAGGTGGCGTTTTTTGTAGGGACCGGCCTCCCGGACGGTCCTAAATGACACACCCCTTCGCGCTTGGACCGTCGAAGACGCCGGTCCCTACACACGAAAACCTGGAGGCATCCTATGAAACAATTATTGGAAATGTTCCTTACCTTCGCCAAAGTAGGCGTCATGACCTTCGGCGGCGGTTACGCCATGCTGCCGATTTTACAGAGGGAAGTCGTGGAGAACAAAGGTTGGGCCACCGAGGAAGAACTGATGGACTATTTTGCCATCGGTCAGTGCACCCCCGGTATCATCGCCGTCAATACCGCCACTTTCATCGGTCATAAATACAAAGGTGTTGTGGGTGGAATTGCAGCAACCCTTGGCGTAGTATTCCCTTCCCTGATTATCATCAGCCTGCTGGCCGGCGTTATCGAGGCGTTTTCCCATCTTGTTTGGGTACAGAATGCTTTTGGCGGCATCCGGGTGTGCGTGTGTGTGCTGATTCTCAATGCCATCGTCAAACTGCTGAAAAAAGCGGTTGTGGATATCCCCACCGGCCTGATCTTTGCAGCCGTTGCGCTGTGCGGAATCTTCCTCAGCCTCAGCCCCGTAGTCTATGTGATCGCTGCGGCTTTGGTAGGCATCGTTCTGAAAGCATTGGGAGGGAAAAAAGCATGATTTATTTGAATCTGTTCCTGGAATTCTTTATGACCGGTCTGTTTGCCGTGGGCGGCGGCATGGCCACCATCCCATTTCTGTATGAAATGTCCGACAAAACCGGCTGGTTCACTCATCAAGAGCTTGCCAATATGATCGCCGTTGGCGAATCCACCCCCGGTCCCATCGGCGTCAACATGGCGACCTATGTTGGCTTTGTCACGGGCAACGGCATCCATGGCATCCCCGGCGCTATTTTGGGCGCGGTCACCGCCACCCTGGGCTTGATCACTCCTTCCATTTTGATCATCATTATCATTGCGGCGATCCTCAATCAATTCCGCAAGAGCAAGTATGTGCAGAACGCTTTTTACGGCCTGCGCCCCGCCTCCACCGGATTGATTGCCGCCGCAGGTCTCAGCGTCGCCGCCTCTACCCTTTTAGTTTCCGGTGCATCCGGTTTCCTTCACGCGGTCAACTGGAAAGGTGTGGCTCTGTTCTGCCTGCTTTGGCTGCTGACCAATACGATCAAGCAGACCCAAAAACTGCATCCCATCGTTTTCATCGGTTTCTCTGCCCTGGTTGGTATTATCTTTCAAATGGGTTAACAAAAACGACAACCTCCGACGAGGTTGTCGTTTTTTACAGGCCACGGTTTTTCAGGTCATTCACTAGGTTTACATAAAATTCTCGTACATCGAAGCCGTCGAAATTTTCCCGGTTCAAATCCACCATGTCGCCATGGGAGATTCCCCGGTCGCCACGGGGAGTAACCAAAGTGTACTTCTCTCCCCAGGAGAAGGATTGCACACTGACAAGGCCATCATTGTATCCATCAAAGTACTTTACCAAATGATACGAGAAGTTCAGCGGGAATTTTCCACTGCGGGAACGTTCCATCCAGGAACCCACGCTTTGACAAAATACCCCAGACGGTGCCGGCATGGTACTGTCGGATTCCATACAGGCAGAAGCCGTCAAATCATAGACAGCCGCAAGAAAATCCGGATTGGGATCTCCCAGCTTTCGCAGAGTCTGATTATAGGTGGCTGCAACCGAGTTTTTCAGGGAATCCGGTGCGTGTTTTAGCAGGAAGTCCGCAAAAACACAGCCACGATGGGGCGTATTGATCGTGGTCAGAGAAGCAATCATCGGGGTAGCCCCAAGATGATGCATGGCGTAGCGGCAATCCAAGCCGCCTTTGGAGTGCGCAATGATGTTCACCTTCTCACAACCGGTTTCTGCCAAAATTTCCCGAATTCTGGCCGTCAGCTCCGCGGCACTGTCCGCAACAGAAGCAGCAGATTGATGATTGCCATAGAAAATAGTGGCGCCGTTGTTTTCCAGCGCTCTGGGAATCCTTCCCCAATAATTGAAGAAATTGGAGTCCCGAAAGAAGACGCCGTGAACCAATAAAATGGGATATTTTGTTTCGCAGAGTCGGGCATCCTTTCTGGATCGATCCAGCCGTTCTTTTTCCGACTCAAAATCCACTTCCCGAAATACTGTACGCAATATTCCATAAAGCACGATCAAATTGACAATGGGGATCATGCCGCAGAGGGCGCCGACTATCCGCTGCCGGATTCCCAGCTGTACGGATGAAATATATACACACAGGATTCCATTCCAAAATACCAGCGCTTCCATGCCCACGCACAGCAACACGCTCCACAGCAGCGGTTTTGGCGCGGCAGGAATCAGCAGCACAGCCAAAATAACATGGTAAATCAGGGACAGCACAACAGAAAGCAGAAAGGCAACCAGCAGAATTCCACCATGATGGCAGACCCACAGCTTCCGATTCTTCGTCGGGAGTAGAAAGCCACCGGCAAAACCATTCACAAACAGAAAAAGCGGGATTATTCCAACCAGCAGCAGTGGTAGCCGGACAAGAGCCATATAGCTGCAGGCGCACATAAAAACAGCCAGGCCATACAGCGCAAACGCAAGCATCCGCTTCATATCAGAAACCAAGATCCTCGCCCACAAGCACAAATTTGATCTTGCCCACAGGGCGGCAATGGCGTGTCACCAGAATGTGATTGCAGATGCAGGTTTCACTCTTGCAATCACCGCATTTACCGGTAGCGCCGCAGGGATTGGGCAGGCCAAAGCGCTGCTGGTTCATGGGCGCCGCCACGGTACGCGCCCGGTTAATGGCGGCTTCCAGAGTGTCCTCCACCTTGTTCATGCCAGCTACCACAATAACCTGTCTGGGACCGTAGACGATGGCAGCAACACGATTTCCGTTACCGTCAATATTGACCATTTGGCCATCCATACTAATGGCATTGGCACTGGTCAGGAAGGTATCGGCCACCAGAGCTTTGCGCATGGCTTCCTCCCGTTCCTCCGGCGTTTTGCAGGCATCCCGGTCGATGGGGCGGAAATTACCGCCACGGACAGCGTCCATAAGGCCCATCTCCTGGCAGGTCATACTGCCACCCCAGCCAACGGTATCTCCTTCCGGAATCAAAGAAAGTGCTTTTTGCAGGGCTTCTTCCTTATTATCACAATAATAAGCATCAAAATGGCGGCTTTTCAGATGATTCACCAAAACCGCGCCGCGTTTCGCATAATACTTCTTTTTCATCTCAGTCATGAAAATATCTCCTTTTGATTACAGCGGGATCATTATGATCCCGCTGTTATGTTATGGTGTGAATAATGGAAATTACATAAAGAGCATGGAAACCATCACGGCAAGCACCACAGTGCCGGCGCAGAGGCCAAAGACACCGATCTCACGTTGTTTTCTCCATGAGTACACCGCCTGGCAAAATTGGATGGCGGCAAGACCCAGCATAGGAATCCACACCTGTACTACCTTGAACAGCGTCAGAATGGCCAGAAAAATGGTGATCACGCTGAAAACAAGGGTCAATATGTGAAACAGACGCTCATAGGGATACAATTCATCCCAATTTTTAATCCACCGCTTCATATGTATTCCTTTCGGTCAGATGCCCAGTTCCTTTTCCAGAGCAGCGATCTTCAGGCACAGGCAGAACACTTCCATGGCCTGCTCCAGCTCCGCAACAGGGGGCAGACTGGGGGCAATACGGATGTTGCTGTCCTGGGGATCGATACCATAGGGATAAGTAGCGCCGGCATCGGTCATCACGACACCTGCTTCCTTACACAGAGCCAGAGCGCGCTTGGCGGTTCCGGGCATGGTGTTCAAGGACACGAAGTAGCCACCCTTGGGCTTATTCCACTGAGCAAAGCCCATAGGAGCGATTTCGCGATCCAGCACTTCCAGAACCATGCGGAACTTGGGAGCCATGACCTCAGCGTGACGCTTCATGATCTGAAGAGTGCCTTCCTTGCTCTTGAGGTACTTGACATGGCGCAGCTGATTGACCTTGTCATAGGAGATCATCTGCACACCCAGCAGCTTTTCCATATACTTGATATTGCCAGCGGAAGAAGCCATCACAGAAATACCCGCGCCGGGGAAAGTAATCTTGGAAGTGGAAGCAAACTCATAGACCATATCGGGGTTGCCAGCCTCACGGCACAGGGTGATGATGTCTGCAAAGGGTACGAACTCACCTTCAAACTCGTGGACGCAGTAAGCATTATCCCACATGATGGTAAAATCGGGAGCGGCAGGCTTCAGATTGGCAAAACGGGAAATGGTTTCATCGGAGTAGATGATACCCTCAGGATTGGAGTACTTGGGAACACACCAGATACCCTTGACTGCGGGATCCTTCACCAGATCCTCAACCATATCCATATCCGGACCGGTCTCCAGCATGGGGATGGTAATCAATTCCGCGCCGAAGGATTCGGTGATGCGGAAATGACGGTCATAACCGGGAGCGGGACACAGGAACTTGACCTTCTCTTCCCGGCACCAAGGACGCTGGCTGTTCTTCAGGCCGTGGGAGTAAGCCTTGGCAATCAGATCGTACATCAGTGTCAGGCTGGCGGAGCCGCCCACAAAGACTTCATTTGTCTGGCAGCCCAGAACATCTGCCCAGTAGGCCTTGGCGCAGGGCAGACCACCCAGCTCACCATAGTTACGGGAATCCATGCCGTCAACAAAACATTCCTTGGGATCCACCAACACATTCAAAATGTCACTAACCAGATCCAGCTGCGCGGAAGAGGGCTTGCCACGGGCCATATTCAGCTTCAGATTCTTTGCTTTCCAGCCTTCAAAAGCGGAAAGAGCGGCTTCGTATGCGGTTTTCATTTCGATGTTGGTCATATTCATGGGAATCAACCTCACTTCATAATTTATTGCCTATCCATTATAAACCATATTTCCCAAAAATGCAACATAGAAAAGGGCGCTCAGCAGGCAGTTTTCCCGCTGAGCGCCAAATATTTATTGTATTTTCATCAAGGGATCCAAGTATTGGTCTCTGCGATGTTCCGCCTCGGCAAGGTAACCGGCATCCGTGCCGGTATGAAGCTCATGCAGATACTTATGATGATTGTGGAGAATAGCATCGTTATCGCGGGCCAGCATCATAACACCGATGGAACTGCAGTGGTCAGCGGTACGCTCCAGATGGGTCAGCGCTTCCATAAACACCAGACCGGAGGAAATGGAGCAGGCACCACTCTTAAGTCGCTTGGTATGTCGATCCCGCAGAATCAGAACCATGTCATCAATGGTTTCTTCCAACGGTTCGATTTTCAGCGCCATTACATTGTCATTGGCCTCAAAGGCAGCCACTGTGATACTCAGAATTTCATTTACCGCGTCGCAAACAAGAACCAGTTCCTCCTTGGCGCTTTCGGAGAAAGAGGCACCCTCGCTACGCAGCCGCTGGGCCAGTTCAATCAGATTGGTGCCGTAGTCACCAACACGCTCGAAGCTGGGAACGGTTTGCAGCAGCATATCTACCTGGCGGTCATCCGCATCAGTTTCAACCACCTTGGACAGACCAATCAGGAAACGATCGGAACGATCAGCGAACCGGTCCAGAGAATCCTCGTCCGCGTCAATCTGAGAAGTATCCACTTCCTTACCGTCCAACAGCACATTACAGCATTTGCGGAAATTGTCCTTAGCCAAATGGCCCATAGCAGCAACTGCCTTATTGGCCTCCACAACGGCCAAAGCAGGAGAAATGTAGAGATTGTCGCTGAAGGTATGCAGCTCGGGATGGCGGAAAGGCTGGGCAGGCGCATCTTTGATCAGGATCAGTGATAGCTTCACCAGCATATTTGTAAAGGGAATCAGCAAAACAGCGGTAAAGAGATTGAACGCAGTCTGGAAAATGGCGATAACATTACTGTTGACCGTCATGGACCAGAAAGAAGATCCAAACACATTCAAGGATTGCAAAATACTCAGGATGATCATGAATACCACCGTACCAATCACATTGAACACAATGTGTACAACGCCGGTACGCTTGGAATCAAGGGACTCACCGCCCAGGAATACATAGAAAGCTGTGACGATGGTAGTACCGATATTGATGCCCATAATAATGGGATACACGCCGGCAAAATTGAGCGCGCCGGTAGCGGACAGGGATTGGAGCATAGCTACCGTAGCGGAGGAAGACTGTACAATCACCGTAATTACCAAACCGGCCAGAATACCCAAAATCGGAACATCCGCCAGGCTGGTCAGCAGATCCATAAAGACAGGAGAATCGGCAAAGCCTTTCACGGCGCCTGTCATATTCATCAAACCCACAAAGAGAATACCGAAACCGATGCAGATATCGCCTGCATTCTTTGTCTTATGGCTCTTAATAAACATGATAAGAATGATACCGATCAACAGAGCGATGGGTGCCAGTGTGTCCGTATCGAACAGCCACAGAAGCCAATTATCGCCATCGGACTCCACGAAGGCCAGAGTGGTAATCCAGGCTGTCATGGTAGTGCCGATATTGGCGCCCATGACAATGGATACAGCCTGCCTGAGTGTCAGTACACCTGCGCCGATCAGCGCAACCGCCAACACAATGGTAGCAGTAGAGCTTTGAATCACAGCCGTAACCAAAGCACCGGTCAATACGCCCAGGACCACATTGCCTGTAACCTTTTCCAGCACCTTCTTGAGGGTTTCGCCGGAACTGTTTTTCAGGCCATCGCCCATAACTTCAATGCCGTACAGAAACATGGCCAGACCACCCAGCATGGTAATGATCGCACTTAGAATCTCCATAAAATACTCCTTGTCTCTATATGTTCGGAAAGAGCCAGTATCATTATAGAACAGAAAATACTTCTTGTACAGTTTTTATTTTTACAAATTTTGACTATTGTAAGGGTAAATTTTTATTAACAATTACCTTCCGGTGGAACCAAAACCGCCTTCTCCCCTGTCTGTATCGGTCAGATCCTGCACTTCCTCATAAACAGGCGTCAGCACAGGCGTGATGACAAACTGCGCTACCCGTTCACCCGGCGCAATGGTTTGAGGCCGGTTGCTATGATTCAGCAGCACCACCCGCACCTCACCCCGGTAATCCGGGTCGATCACGCCCACCTTATTGGCCGGCGCCAGACCACGCTTGGCGCCCATGCTGCTTCGGGCATAAACAAGGCCCGCGCATCCCTTGGGAACCTCCAGAGCAATACCGGTAGGAACCCAGAACACTTCACCGGGCTGAACAGTCACTTCCTGCTCCAGGCAAGCATACAGGTCCGCACCCACCGCTTCAGCGGATCCGTAGGCAGGCAGAATCGCCTTGGGATGGAGTTTTTTTACACGAATGGTATTCATACTTTCAATCCCCTTCCATTTCCCAGCCAATCCTGCCACAGCACCACCTGGTTCTGTTGCAAAGAGGCCGGAACATCAATGATTCTTTGATTGGATGAACCACGGAAGCGCAGAGTCAGATCCCTCTTTTCTTCCACAAAGGGACCGTCCACAAGCACATCCAAATAACTTAAAAATTCCGCGGTAACCGCCGGATCGCCCAGTCTTCCGGGCTGAATATCTTTGTCGAATATGTAACCGGAAAAGGCCCATATGGATTTTTCCGGATAGACCCCACGAATCTGCCGAAGCAGATTCACCAGGGCCGGCTGATTTTGAGGTTCGAAGGGCTCACCGCCCAAAAGTGTGATACCCTTGATATGGGCAGGTTTCAGCAGCCGCAGAATATAGTCAATGGTTTCCTGGGTAAAGGGCTGGCCGAAATCAAAATCCCAGGCTTCCGCATTGAAGCAGCCCTTGCAGTGATGGGTACAGCCGGACACAAACAGGCTGACCCGAACGCCGGGGCCGTTGGCAATATCCTTTTCCTTGATTGTGGCGTAATTCATTCTTACATCTCCAAACATTGCTCCAATAATTCGTTGACTTTAGCGATATAGGCTTCTTTCGCCCGGAGGAAGCTGATACCGTGGGTTGCATCCTCCACCAAAAGCAGCCGCTTGTCACCGGCGCAGGCTTTGAATCCCCGCTGTGTCATATCGCATGGCACAAAATCATCATCCAAACCATGCACCAGCAAAATAGGCCGGGTATTTTTCGCAAGGGTTTGAACGGAGTCCTTTTCTGTCAGGCTAAAATGTCCAAACATACGGGCAAACAACTCCGTGGCCCATATCACCGTCCAGGCCGGAATACGGGCAACATTCCGAAATACCCGGGAAATAATCTCTTTCGGCGTTGTGAATCCGCAATCAGCGATCAGGCCCTTGACGTTCTGTGGCAAATCTTCTGCTGCCAGATACATAACCGTGGAAGCGCCCATGGACATACCGCTGATAATCATGGGAATCGCCCCCTGGGTTTCATTATGCCAAGTGATCCAGCGCAGCATATCCCCACATTCTTTTACACCGAAGGTCACATACTTGCCTTCACTTTTTCCATGAGCCCGTTGCGTGGGCAGCAGCAGATTAAATCCCATCTCGTAGTACAGCGGAAAGGCCACGGAAAAATCGGTCAAAACACAACTGTGATAGCCGTGAACCAACACCACGGTACCCCTGGCGTTTTCCGCAGGAACCCAATAGGCATGGAGCTTCAGTCCGTCTGTACTTTCGGTATATACATCCCTGGCATTTTGATCCAGCATCCATTGATGGCCCATGCAAATACCGTTATAGAATTTTCCAAAGGGTGTCTTTTTTGCTTCTTCTTCATTCAGCCAATCCAGATCCCGCCGGCCACAGGCCGCAAAAAACAGATATCCGCCCACGCCAAAGGAAAATGCGAGCAGAACCAGCAAAATGATCAGCAAAATAAACACTTCATCATTCCTTCTTCCCTAATTTTGAAAACCACCGGAAAGTCAGGGGCCAAAGAATACCGGCGACTACAACGATCATGCAATAGCGCACGGCCCGGGCAGGCATGGCAGGCATGATCAGCTCCAAAACAGGGCGCATACCTTCCTTCACTGCCAAAACCACGGCAAGACCGCCAACAGCCTTGATAATTTGGGCCCACAAGATGGCTTTCGTTTCAAAATGGAATTTCTTTTCATCCACGAACCAGACAATCAGAACACCCGCAAAACATCCCAGGAAGGTATAGCCGTTTTTCACCGCGGAAGCATAGTTATCCGCATCCACATCCGCTGGGAAAGGGTACAGCTCCACATATGCCAGGTACGCGGCACTCAGAGCAAACAAGCCCGCAAAAACCCAGGGAATGTTCTTCCTGCCGTTGCCCAGCATCAGCGGATAAAAAACCGCCACCATCACAAGAGCCATACCACTTCCTACCAGCACATCAGCAGGTGTATGCACGCCCACGTACATCCTGGAAAAAGGCACCAGAATCATAAATGCCACACAAACGGCACGGATCCATTTGTTTTTCAGAGTGGCAGCGATACAGCCGAAAGTACCCACAGCGGTCTGAGAATGGCCGCTGGGGAAGCTGTAGCCGCCAGCCTCAGCGATGGCATCTTCCAATGGGGTAAAGCCCGGATCCCGAATCCATGGCCGGGGAATCCTGCAAAGGATTTTCAGAAACTGATTGGCCAAATTTCCAAAAAGACCCACACCAAGCAGATAATAACCATGATACTTGTCCACGCACCAAAAAACGGTCAGCGCCAGCACCAAAAAGGCGGTTTCTTCGCCCAAATGGGTAATCAGCAGCATCATTTCATTCAGTACCGGAACACGGATGTTTTCCAGAAGATACAAAAATTCCATACTACCCTCCATTATGCACAGATTTTTGTTATTGTATCACAGTTTTGGCTTAACCGCAAGAAAAAAAGCAGGGTGCTTACGCACCCTGCTCAGAGTGTCAAAAAAGGCCCAAACCGTCAAAACCAAGTGTAGCGGTTTGGTCCATTTCCTTTTATGGGAATATCCATAACAGCAACTGACAAAGCATCCCCACAGCCAGGAAAATGCTTGCTTCGCAAG
>JAZOBI010000049.1:0-9337 GCA_045595885.1 Faecousia sp.
GGTGCCAGCTTCCTGGTGCTGGCCAGCGAAAAGGCTGTTGCCGGGCATAACCTGCAGCCTCTGGCAGAGCTGGTTGGCTGGGGTCAGGGCGGTGTCGGGCCCGATGTCATGGGCCTGGGTCCCGTTCCTGCCATTGCCAACGCCCTGAAGGACGCAGGCATGACCCTGAGCCAGATGGAAGTGCTGGAGCTGAACGAAGCCTTCGCTGCCCAGAGTCTGGGCGTTGTAAAGCTGCTGGCCCAGCAGCACGATCTGACCGAGGACGAGATCAAGGCCCGCACCAACCCCAACGGCGGCGCCATCGCTCTGGGCCACCCTGTCGGTGCCAGCGGCAACCGCATCATCGTCACGCTGCTGCACGAGATGAAGCGCAGCGGTAAGCAGTACGGCCTGGCCTCCCTGTGCATTGGCGGCGGCATGGGCACTGCTGTGATTCTGAAGAACATTTAAGTTGCAGAAGTTCAATAGGAGGATACGAATATGAGATTGGAAAACAAAGTTGCCATCATTACCGGTGCTGCCAAGGGTTTGGGCGGCGCAATGGCGCAGCTGTTCGCCCAGGAAGGCGCCAAGGTCATCGCTGCTGACATGATGCCCCTGACCTACGAAGCTGAGAATGTGGAATTCTACCAGCTGAACGTCACCGACGGCGCAGCCTGCAAGGCTCTGACCGAGTACGCCCGGGAAAAGTACGGCAAGATCGACATTCTGGTCAACAACGCCGGTATCACCCGTGACGGCATGACCCGCAAGATGACCGACGAAATGTGGGATCTGGTCATCGACATCAACCTCAAGGGCGTGTTCAATCTGACCCGCTATGTTGGTCCTCTGATGGAAGAACTGGGCGGCGGCAGCATCATCAACATCGCCTCCGTCGTCGGCGAGTACGGCAACATCGGCCAGGCCAACTACGCGGCTTCCAAGGCAGGCGTCATCGGTTTGTCCAAGACCTGGGCCAAGGAATTTGCCCGCAAGGGTGTTCCGGTCCGCTGCAACGCCATCGCTCCCGGCTACATCATGACCGATATGATGAAGACCGTTCCCGAGGATCTGTTGAAGAAATTCGCTAGCCTGACCATGCTGGGCCGTCTGGGCCAGCCTGAAGAGATCGCCAAGGCCGCGCTGTTCCTGGCATCCGACGATGCCTCCTATGTCACCGGCCACGTGCTGTCCGTCAACGGCGGTATGAGACTGTAATTTTCTAATGCCGCCAAAAAGCCTGAAAGCTTATTGGCGGCATTTTGTTTTCAAGAAGGAGGACTTTTTATGGTAAATGTTGGTATTGTAGGTCTGGGTACCTACCTGCCCAAGAAAATCATGACCGCCAAGGACATTTCCGAGGCCACAAAGGGCGTTTGGAGCGAAGAAGCGGTGGCTCAGAAATTGGGCATCGTACAGAAGTATGTTCCCTCCGACGAGCCCTGTGACGGCACCCAGGAAATGGGCGCCCTGGCCGCGCTGAAGTGCCTGGAAAACACCGGCGTGGATCCCTTGGAGATCGATGTGATTCTGTGCATTACGGAAGAATACAAGGAATATCCCCTGACGACATCTGCCTGCTATGTGCAGGACCGGATCGGCGCCAAGAACGCCTGGGGCATCGACGTACAAAACCGCTGCTGCACCACCGTGTCCGCCATGAAGATCGCCAAGGATATGCTGATTGCCGATGACGAGATCAACACAATCATGATCTGCGGCGGCTACCGCAACTGCGATCTGATCGACTATACCGATTCCGGCGTTTCCTTCATGTTCAACCTGGGTGCCGGCGGCGGCGCCATGATTCTGAAGAAGAATTACGGCAAGAACCTGCTGCTGGGAACCGGCCTCATGAGCGACGGCTCCGTTGTTCACACCTGCGGCAGTAAGGTGGGCGGCATTACCGTGCCTGTCACCGCTGAGAACATCCCCGAAAACTATATGCTGCGGCTGATGGACAGCCCCAAGATGAAGGGCTTACTCAACACCACCACCATGCCCAACTGGTACCACTGCATCGACGAAGCCCTGCGCAAGTCCGGCAAGACCCGGGCGGATATTGATTATCTGGACATTCTGCACATCAAGCGCTCCGGTCATAAGGGTATGCTGGCGGATCTGGGTCTGCGGGAAGACCAGACCATCTACCTGGAAAATTACGGCCACATCGGCCAGATCGACCAGATCCTCTCCCTGGAACTGGCACTGAAGGAAGGCAAAGTCAAAGACGGCAGCACCGTGTGCATGATCGCCGCCGGCATCGGTTATACCTGGGCAGCCAATATCATTCAGTGGGGTTGATCCTCTATGGCATATTTACTGAACACGATTTTGGGAACCCTGGTTCCCATGTGTGTGACAGCGATGGTGACCATGGCCATTACCATGATCTTCAAAACCTCCTCCACCACCAACTTTGCCCAGGGTGTCATTTCCGCCTTCGGCGCTTATGTGGTGGCGGATGCCATGGTGAAATACGGGCTGAGCGTCTGGCTTGCCATGCCCATTGGTATGCTGGTATCCATGGCCATGGCGGTTGCCATTGACGTGGTGATTTTCCGAAACGGCCGCTATGTCAATTCTCTGGGCAAGCAGATCATTACCATGGGTCTGATTTCCCTGATCGTAGGCATCACGCCTTTGGTTTTCGGCCTGTCTACACCCAGTATCGGCACGTTCGTCAGCGGCACCATGTCTTTTATGCTGGGCGACCAAAGCGTTGTCATCACAAAAAACGCCCTGGTGTGCGTGGGCATTACCGCCGTGGTGCTCTCCGCCATTTTCCTGCTGCTGCGATTCAGCAAATGGGGGCTGGCGGTGCGGGCAACCGCGTCCAATGAGTATGTGGCCGGCATGATGGGCATTAACACCCATGTCATTACCGCCGTTTCCTGGGGTTTGGCCGGCGCTTTGGGCGTGCTGGCTGCCACCATGAACGCTGGTATCACCACCCCGGGCATCTATTTCATGACCAACTATCAGGTCAACGCCTTCCTGGCCGGTATTTTGGGCGGATTTGCCACCTTCTACGGCCCGGTGGTAGCGGCACTGCTCATTCCTCTGGCCAATAGCCTTGTGGTATGGTTCGGTAATGTCATCGGCGTTCCGGCCCTGTCCAACTGGTCGCTGGTCATCGTTTACAGCATTGCGCTGGTCATTATCTTCTTCAAGCCCCAGGGCTTGTTTGGAAAACGGGTAGAAAAGAAGGTGTGATGCTATGAAAAATCGTTATTTATCCGAAAATTACGGTCTGTTCGGCACCGCGCCGAAGCAATCCAATCGTTTCACCGCCGCTTTGCGGGGGATTTTGCGCAATCCCATCGGCCATTTCCTGCTGTTTGGCGTGCTGATGCTGGTACTCGGATACTGTTCCGCCAACAAGCTGCTGAATGTGCCCTACTCCGTTCAATCCAGCCTGGCTTCCACCTTCTCGTTTGCCATCGCGTCCGTAGGCTTCTGCCTGCTGATGGGCTATTCCGGTCTGGCAAGTCTGGGTATCGGCGGTTTTATCGGCATCGGCTGCTACTCCGTCTACTACATTATGACCGTTTCCGGCCTGTCCTTCTGGCTGGCCATGGCAGTGGCCCTGGCCGTGGGCATTGTCATCGGCCTGATCGTAGGTTTCATTTCCCTGCGAATTGAAGGCATTTACCTGGTGATTCTGACCTTGGGTTTGTCGGAAATCCTGAGAAATCTGTTTGTGGCCATCAAAGACTCCATTAACGCCGGAAACTGGGAACTGTTCGGCCTGAAAATCACCCGTGCTGACTCCATTTACGTGGTAGTTTCTCTGCTGGTGCTGGTAATGATCGTCACCCACAACTTAATTAACAGCCCCACCGGCCGGGCTATGCTGGCAATGAAAAATTCCACCGCCGCGTCCCAGGCTATGGGCATCAGTCTGCTGAAATACCGGCTGCTGGCCTTCGTCATCTGCACCATTTACTCGGTTCTTGCCGGCATGATGCTGATGCTGACCGTCCGCAGCGCCATCGCCTCCAACGGCAGCGGCTTCTACGCGCTGATCACCAGCCTGAACATTCTGGCGGCGGTGATCATCGGCGGTTACCGCAGTATTTGGGGCGCCGTATTTGGCACCTTTGTGATGTACGGAATGCAGTCCACCCTGCTCAGCCGGGTGCCGTTCCTGCAGGAAAATCCGGAATTTATCACCTTCATCGCCGGTATTCTGGTGATTCTGGTGGTTATGTTCTATCCCGCAGGTCTGGCTCAGCTGGCCCGGGAGGCGATCGCCGCCATCAAAAAGTGCAGCAAAAAAATCAAGGAGGGAAAGTATGGCAAAGATCTTGGATAATCTGCTTCCCTCCCCCCAGAAAAAGCTGATGAAGGTGCGGCTCAGCCGCCAGTGGCTGGATGACCAGCTCCGGGCGCTGCCCCATCAGCTGGCGGAAAAAAGGGATCAAAAGCTCCTGTCTTACGGTCAAAAACTGGACCGTGAGCTGACAAAATCCGCCTTCGCAGCCTGCGATAAGGCGCTGTATGCCGACCATTGTCTGGCCGAAGATCTGCAGCGCTACGATGTGAAGCAGTATATGCGCCACCGGGCCGTCAATCACGGCTGTGTCAAGACCATTTTCTCCTGCATCCACGGAGGCAAGGCTTGGGCGTCTGCTTTGGAAAAGCAGAAACAGCAGATGGATGCCCTGCGTCAGGCCCGCGCTGCCTTTGTTTCCAAGCAGGAAGCAAAAAAAGCTGCCTTCCTGCAGAAACATTCCACCTCCGATACAGCCGCCTACGATACCCTGAAAGCCAAGCTGCAAGCGCAGTACGCCGAAAAAGAGCGGGCGCTGAATACCGAACACGATCAGCAACTGTCTGCCCGGGTTGCCAAACTGGAGGCTAAGCAGGCTGCGCTGGATGCCAAAATCCGGATTCTGGAGAAGAAAGCCGGCAGCGGTATTGCGCTTCCGGAGGATGTGCTGCTGCGTGTCGAAGGTCTGAAGATGTACTTCGGTGGCTTGAAGGCCGTGGATGATTTGAGCTTTGATGTGAAAAAAGGCGAAATTTTCGGCCTCATTGGCCCCAATGGTGCCGGCAAAACCACGGTGTTCAACTGCATTACCCGGTTCTATAACGCCACCGGCGGCAATATGTATTTTGTCAACAAGGACGGCATCACCGTGGATCTGCGGAATTTCCGTGTCCACGATGTGATTCTGCAGGGCATCACCCGCACCTTCCAGAATGTGGAGCTGGTAAGAGAGGTTTCCGTGCTGGATAACCTGCTGATTGCCTGTACCCGCAGCTACCACTCCGGCCTTGCTGTTCACGCCCTGGGCCTTCCCAGTCTGCGACGGGAAGAGCAGATGCTGCGCGATAAGGCCATGGACATTCTGAAGTTTATGGGTCTGGAAAGCTATGCTCAGTGGCTGGCCTTCGGTCTGCCCTATGGTATTCTCAAAAAGGTGGAGATTGCCCGGGCGCTGATGGCAGGCGCCAGTCTGATCATCATGGATGAGCCCGCCGCAGGTCTTAATGACACCGAAACCGCGGAGCTGAGCCGGCTGATTCGCCGGATCCGGGACGAATTCCATGTCACCATTTTGCTTGTGGAGCACGACATGGGTCTTGTGATGAATGTCTGTGACACGGTTTGCGCCATTTCCTTTGGCAAAATGCTGGGCATCGGCACCTGCGAGGAAATCAAAGCCAACAAGGCTGTGCAGGAAGCGTATCTTGGTGTAGAGGAGGGTGCGTAATGGAACCGATCTTACAGTTACACGATCTGAAAATGCATTATGGCCCCATCGCCGCGCTGAAGGGCATCGACCTGCAGGTGCAGCCCGGCACCATTGTGGCACTGCTGGGTGCCAACGGCGCAGGCAAGACCACCACGCTGAAGGTGATCTCCGGCCTCCTAAAGCCCAGCGGCGGTCAGATCCTCTTTGACGGCAAGAATATCGCCGGCAAGCCTGCCTACCGAATCGCCCGGCAGGGTATCATGCAATCGCCGGAAGGCCGTCATGTGCTGCTGGGACTGACTGTGGAGGAAAACCTGCGAGCCGGCGCTTACGCCATCAAAAGCAAAGCCGAAGTGGCACAAAATTTTGAGCGTGTCTATTCTCTGTTCCCCCGATTGGAGGAACGGAAAAAACAGCAATCCGGCACCCTCTCCGGCGGTGAACAGCAGATGCTGGCCATTGGCCGTGCGCTGATGGGCAGCCCCAAAATGCTGCTGCTGGACGAACCGTCGTTGGGTCTGGCGCCGCTGCTGATCAAGGATATTTTCGACACGCTGAAAAAAATCCGGGACGAAGGTACCACCATCCTCATCGTGGAGCAAAACGCTTTGGCCACCTTGAAAATCGCGGACTACGCCTACGTTCTGGAGCTTGGCAAGATCAGTATGCACGGCAAAGCCGAAGATCTGATCCGGGATCCCCGGCTGATCGAATCCTATCTGGGCGGCTGATTTGTATTTTTCATTCCGCGAGATGACAGAATAAATTGAAAAAGGAGTAAGAAACATGAAAAAACTGATTTCCATTCTGCTGGCCATCGCTATGGTCACCTGCCTGTTCGCCGGCTGCGGCGGCGGCGAAACCACCGCTCCTACCAAGGTTGTTGGCGGCAACACCGATCCCACCAACGGCACCAAAGACACCGAGGGTAATAACGATCCCACCGAGTCCACCTCCGGCGGCGTGGTGGTCGAAGACCTGAAGGGTATCACCGACACCACCATCTATGTTGGCAACACCGCCGGCATCACCGGCGCTCTGGCCACCATTGGCGAGCCCTTCAACGTGGGCATCCGGGCCGCTTTCGCTGCCTACAACGCTGCCGGCGGCTTCAAGGGTCTGAACGTGGAACTGATCAACTATGACGATCAGGGCGACGCCACCCAGTCCGTCACCTACATGAACCAGCTGATCCACGACGACGAAGTCTTCGCCATCGTCGGCAACTTCGGCTCCTACGCCGTTGCCGCCAACCTGGATATCCTGATCGATGCCGGTGTTCCCATGGTCTACGCCGCTGCCGGTAACGACATCCTGTTCAACGACAACGCCGAAGACGGCGAGCGGGCCATCTTCCCCGTTCAGCCTTTGAACCACACCGAAGGCCAGATGCTGATCCTGCGTTCCTTCGCTCCCTACGAGCAGGGCGGTATGGGCGGCACCAAGGTTGGCGTTCTGAGCAACAATGACGAAGCCAGCCAGACTATGCTGGCCGGTATCAAGGCTGAGGCCACCGCCTCCAACCTGGACAGCAAGATCGTCTATCAGAATGTGGCCGGCGATGATTTCTCCGCTGCCATCAACGCCTTCAAGAACGCCGGCTGTGATGTGGTTGTTATCGCTGTCACCGGCTCCTACTTCACCACCGCTCTGGTGGCTATGGCCAATGCTGAGCTGTATGTGCCCGTACTGACCACCTACAACAATGCCTCCGCCACCGTCCTCAACGATGAAACCAACACCCTGAAGGCCGAGTACGAAGCTGTTCTGAAGAACATCCCCATCTTTGCCCAGGCTTGGCTGGATATCACTTCCGAGGATTTCCTGTACAAGGCTGACACCGGTCTGTACACCATCTACAATTCTCTGGGCTACGACGCCACCGGTGAAGGTGTTCCCGGTTTCAGCGAGGAATACTGGGTCGTGGCAGAAAACATCTTCAACTACTGCACCGAAGCAGGCCGCGCTGACGGCTTCATGATGAGCTTCAACTCCTATGCTCTGGCCGGCTACATCGCAGGCGACCTGTTCTGCCAGGGTCTGGCAGCGCTGGAAGCATCCGGCAAGAATCTGACCCGTGCCGACTTCATTGACATCATGGAGAGCCAGGAATTCAAGATCGCCATGGCTGACTACCTGTCCTTCGCCGATGGTATGCGTTCCGGCGTACAGTCCTTCGCCCTGACCATGTTCTACGATACCTTCGACTACGGCACCACCAACCATTCCGCTTCCAGCGTCAATGTTTCCGGTCTGATCTCCATGGAAGACTTCCGGGCCATGCTGGCTGAATAAGCTCATTCTGTTTTCCTTAATAGAGTCCCCGGCTCCCCTTGGGGGAGCCCGGGGACACCCCCCTCTTGTGCCGATAAATTGTTGTTTACACTACGATGGTGCCGTAGGGTGTATGTGTAAACAACAATTTATCTGCATAAGACATTATGTGATAATCCAACACACAAAGGAGATACTATTATGGCAAAATACATTACCGTTCAAGAAGCCCTGAATCTGGTGCAAAGCGGCGACTATATTGTCACCGGTCTGGGCGCCGCGGAAGGCAAAGCCTTTCTATCCGAGCTGCACACCATTGCAGACAGAGTGCAAAATGTTATGATCTCCAACTGTTTGCCCCTGGGCGTTTATGAATGTATGACCAATCCCGCCTACAAAACCAGCTTCCGCACCGAAAGCTGGTTCTACACCCCTGTTCTGCGGAAAGCTCAGCCCAACGGCAATGTCAGCTTCATTCCCAACCATCTGCACCTGTCCGCTTTCAAGCGTCTGTGCTACCGCAAGCCTGATATCTATGTGGGTATCTGCTCCATGCCCGACAAGCATGGCTATGTTTCCCTGTCCGTCAGCAACACCTACGAAAAGGAAATGATCGCCAACGCCAAGACCGTCATCCTGGAGTGCAACCCCAACGCGCCCCGTACTTTCGGTGATGTACAGATCCATTCCACCGATATTGATTACATGATCGAAGTGGATTATCCCCTGGCAGAGCTGGCCGATGTGGAGCCCAACGAAAAGGACCGCATCATCGGCAAGTATATCGCCGACATGATCAAAGACGGCGACTGCCTGCAGCTGGGCATCGGCGGTATCCCCAATGCCGTTGCCGACAGCCTGATGGATAAGAAGGACCTGGGTATCCACACGGAGCTGCTGACCACCGGCATGGTAAAGCTCATCAAGGCCGGCGTGGTCAATAACAAGCGCAAAAACCTGCTGCCCGGCAAGAGTGTTGCCGTTATGGCCATGGGTACCCGGGAACTGTACGATTTTATCGACGACAACCCTGCCATCTGCATTATGAACGGCGCGTACCTCAACGACCCTGCCGTTATTGCCCAGAACGACAACCAGGTTTCCATTAACTCCACCATCGAAGTGGATATCACCGGCCAGTGCTGCTCGGAGAGCCTGGGTTCGCGCCAGTTCTCCGGTACCGGCGGCCAGGCGGATACCGCCATCGGCGCCCAGAAGTCCCGGGGCGGCCGGTCCATCATCGCCCTGTACTCCACCGCCATGGTGAAGAACGCCGCCGGTGAGAGGGAGGAAGTCTCCAAGATCGTCTGCCAGCTCAAGCCCGGCGCCGCCGTGTCCCTGAGCCGCAACGATATCGACTGGCTGGTCACCGAGTA
>JAZOBI010000050.1:0-9210 GCA_045595885.1 Faecousia sp.
CCTACGGCACCATCGTAGTGTAAACAACAATTTAGCTCACCGAAACAAGAAATCCCATTGAGGGAATTGACATTTTTTCGATTTTGTGAAATAATACACAGGTTAATACTAAGAAAGAAAAGGGGAATTCCTATGACCCAAACCAGAACTCATAACTGCGAGGAACTGCGGCTGAATCACGCAGGTCAAACCGTTACCATCGTTGGCTGGCTGGAGCATGTCCGCGAGGTCGGCGCCAATTTTGCTTTCTGCGTGCTGCGTGATTTCTATGGTACCACCCAGGTGGTCATCGAAAATGAGGAGATGATGCGCGTCATTAAGCCTGTCAACAAGGAGTCCACTATCTCCGTCACCGGTGTTGTCCGTGAACGTGAAAGCAAGAACACCAAGATCCCCACCGGCGAGATCGAGGTGGTTCCCTCCGAAATCAAGGTGCTGGGCAAGTGTGTCCACAACCAGCTGCCTTTCGAGATTAACAAGTCCAGAGATGCCGACGAGAATGTGCGTCTGAAGTATCGTTATCTGGATCTGCGCAATCCCGCTGTGAAGAAGAACATCATCCTGCGCTGCCAGGTTGTGGCCGCCATCCGCGCTGCCATGACCGAGAAGGGCTTCCTGGAAATCACCACCCCCATCCTGACCGCTTCTTCCCCCGAGGGCGCCCGCGACTATCTGGTTCCCGCCCGTAACCATCCCGGCAAGTTCTATGCTCTGCCCCAGGCTCCCCAGCAGTTCAAGCAGCTGCTGATGACCTCCGGTTTCGACAAGTATTTCCAGATCGCTCCCTGCTTCCGTGATGAGGACGCCCGTGCCGACCGTACGCCCGGCGAGTTCTATCAGCTGGATATGGAAATGGCTTTCGCGTCCCAGGACGATGTGCTGACCACTCTGGAAGAAGTGCTGCAGCCCATCTATGTCAAGTACGGCCAGTACGACCGTGTTTCTTCCTATCCCTTCCGCCGCATTGGCTTCAACGAGGCCATGGAGCGCTATGGCTCTGACAAGCCCGATCTGCGTATCGACCTGGAGGTTTCCGACATTACCGCCGAGGTTGCCGGCTGCGAGTTTGGCCCCTTCCAGAACGCCACCGTTAAGGCCGTGGCTGTGGATAACTTCAATGAAGGTCGCAAGTGGATCGACAAGCTGCTTGCTGACGTGGAAGTCCAGACCGGCAATAAGGTCTGTTGGGTGAAGGTGGATGAGAATGGCCAGCTTACCGGCGGCGTTTCCAAGTTCCTGATCCCCTATACCGAAGCGCTGACCGCCAAGCTGAACCTGAAGCCCGGCTCCTTCGTTTGCATGGCCGCCTCCCAGAAGAAGCTGGCAGCCCAGAAGACCGCCGGCGTGGTCCGTACCATGCTGGGCCGCAGACTTCCCGGCCACTTCGATGAAAAGCAGTACGCTTTCTGCTGGATCGTGGATTTCCCCATGTACGAACTGGGCGAAGAATCCGGCCAGCTGGAATTCTGCCACAATCCCTTCTCTATGCCCAAGGGCGGCCTGCAGACTTTGCTGGATGCCGAAGGCGATATCGAAAAGTGCCTGGCCATCAACGCCAGCCAGTATGACCTGGTTATCAACGGCTACGAGTGCGCGTCCGGTGCCGTCCGTAACCATGATCCCGAAATTATGATCAAGGCCTTCCAGATGGTGGGCCTGGGCGAGGAGAATGTAAAGGCCAAGTTCCCCGCCATGTACAACGCCTTCACCTACGGCGCGCCTCCCCATGCCGGTGCGGCCCCCGGCATCGACCGCATGGTCATGCTGCTGTGCGGCGAGGAGTCCATCCGTGAGGTCATCACTTTCCCCATGAACAAAAATGCCCAGGATTTGATGATGGACGCTCCCACTACTGTGGATCAGATCCAGTTGGATACCGTCCACATCGCCCTGGCAGAAAAATAAAAGGAGAATGCATATGGAAAAAACAAGAATCGGTATTCCCGTTGCTCTGCTGGCTGCCATGATCTGCCTGCTGGGCTATTACGGCGGCTATGTGGTGGCTGCTGTCGTAGTTGGCTATGTGCTGCTGAAGGAAGAAAGCGCTCTTTTGAAGCGGCTGGCCGCTAAGGTGCTGATCCTGCTGCTGGCTTTCAGCCTGATCAACACGGTAATTGGCCTGCTCCCTGATTTTCTGGGCTGGGTTCAGTCCCTGATTTGCATCTTCGATAAGCACAGCTACATTGAGTGGATGCATAGCAATTTTGTTACCCGTGCCCTGACCTTCCTGTCTTACACCTTCAGCCTGCTGAAGATGGTGCTGTTCCTGCTGATGGGTATCCTGGGTCTGCTTGGCAAGGAACTGAAGGTTCCGCCTCTGGACAATGCTCTGAATAAGCAGTTTGGTATCGAATAAGCAGATAAATCGCCGCCTTTTGGCGGCGATTTTTTATGAAATGCGGTGGAAAAAAACCGCCATATGTGCTATCATAGAGTAAATGGGAAAAGGGGAGGCGAGGCTATGCTGCCGGAAGCTTTTTTGGCGCGGATCCAGATGCAACTAAACGAGGAATATGAGGACTTTCTCCGGGTCTTGGAGCGGACCCGGGCGGTGGCGCTGCGGTTTAACCCCTTGAAAGGATCGTCGCCCACGCTGCCTTTTGTTGGAAATCCTGTGCCGTGGGAACCGGAAGGCTTTTACTATGACCCGGAATCCCGGCCCGGCCTGCACCCTTATCACGAAGCCGGCGTATACTATTTGCAGGAGGCCAGCGCCATGTCGGCGGTAAGCCTGCTGGATCCTCAGCCCGGTGACCGGGTCTGCGACCTTTGCGCCGCCCCCGGCGGAAAGTCCACCCAGATCGCCGGCAGGCTGCTGGGCGAAGGCTTTTTGCTGAGTAACGAGTGGAGTCCCAAACGGGCCAAAATTTTGTCCCAGAATATGGAGCGCATGGGCGTTGCCAATGGGCTGGTGACCAACGAAAGTGCTGACCGGTTGGCGGAAAAACTGCCCGGATTCTTTGATAAAGTGCTCATCGACGCGCCCTGCTCCGGTGAGGGAATGTTCCGCAAGGAGGAAGCGGCCGTCACGGATTGGAGCCAGGAAACGGTGGAAATGTGCGCTCGTCGGCAGGCGGAGATTTTGGATGCCGGCGCGAAGTTGGTGCGCCCCGGTGGGCGGCTGGTATACGCCACCTGCACCTTCTCGCCCGAAGAAAATGAGGAGGCTATTGCCGCGTTCCTGCATCGAAATCCGGGGTTCGAGCCTGAGAATGTGGATGCGCCCTGGTTTACCCGGGTGGGCGTGGGTCAATTCCGGCTCTGGCCCCATAAGCTGCTGGGCGAAGGCCATTTTGTCGCTGTGCTGCGCCGCAAAGAAGAGGCGGAAGCGACGGGCGTTGGCGGCGCAGGCGAAAAACTTCCCAAGGAGTGGGAGCGGTTTGCCGGGGAACTGGGCATTGTTCTGCCCAGAGGCAAAGCCATTTCTTTTGGGGCCACCCTATTCTGGGCACCGGAGGAGATGCCGGAGCTGAAGGGTCTGAAAGTGCTGCGTCCCGGTCTGCAGTTGGGAGAAGTGAAAAAGGACCGGTTTGAGCCGGCGCATGCATTGGCGCTGTGGCTGAAAGAATGTAAAAACACCGTTTCCTTCCCTGCGGAATCGGCAGAGATCAGGGCATACCTCCATGGCGAGGTGCTGCCCTGCGCAAATCGGGGATGGTGCCTGGTGCAGGCAGACGGATTCAGCATCGGTTGGGGAAAAGGTGACGGAAAACAACTCAAAAATCACTATCCGAAAGGTCTTCGTCGATAATTATTCTTTAAAAATGCGGAAATAATACTTTACATAATTATTTAAGTATGCTATAATGCTTTCCGCCAATTATGAAAAGTCAAAGAACAAGGAGCGTGTATTCCTTGGCAAGATATGAAATCCAGGGCGGCGCGGAGCTTCACGGCTGCGTCACCATCAGTGGCGCGAAAAACGCTGCTGTCGCCATTTTGCCGGCGGCTCTGCTGGTGCAGGGAAAGTGCCGAATTGAAAATGTTCCGGACATTTCCGATGTCCGTATTCTTCTGTCCATTCTGGAAGGTCTGGGCGCCACCGTGGCGCGGTCCCAGGAAAACGTGGTGGAATTGGATTGCTCGAATATCCACAGCACCGAGCCGGAGGCTGCTCTGGTGAAGAAAATGCGTGCCAGCTACTATTTGATGGGCGCGTTGCTGAGCCGTTTCGGCAAGTGCCATGTGGCGCTGCCCGGTGGCTGCAGCTTCGCCACCCGCCCGATCGACCAGCACATCAAGGGCTTCAGGGCGCTGGGTGCCAATGTGGAGGAAAATGAGGAATTTGTGGCTTTGGAGCCGGGTAAAAACGGGTTGCAGGGCAGTCGCGTATGTCTGGATATGGCCTCCGTGGGCGCCACCGCCAATATTATGATGGCCGGCGTACTGCTGCCCGGCCAGACGATTATTGAAAACGCGGCCAAGGAACCCCACATCGTGGATCTGGCCAACTTCCTCAATACTATGGGCGCCCAAATTTCCGGCGCTGGCACCGACACCGTCAAGATTCGCGGCGTGGAGCGCCTTTTGGGCGGCACCTATGCCATTATTCCCGACCAGATTGAGGCCGGCACCTATATGGCTGCCGTGGCTGCCACCGGTGGCAATGTGCTTGTGAAGAATGTGATTCCCAAGCATATGGATTGCATTACCACCAAGCTGCAGGAAATGGGCGCGGAAATTACCGCCTATGACGATGCCATTCGTGTCAGCAGTACCGGAAAATTGCGGGCTGTGAATGTAAAAACGTTGCCCTATCCCGGCTTTCCCACCGATATGCAGGCTCAGATCTGCGTGTGCATGACCTTGGCCGAGGGCGTCAGCCGGCTGACGGAAAGTGTGTATGAAACCCGATTCTTCGGTTACTGCACGGAGCTGGAAGGTATGGGCGCCAAAATCGACATTCAGGGAAAGAGCGCGGAGGTTACCGGCCGGGATCGGCTGAAGGGCACCACAGTGGTAGCCCGGGATCTGCGGGCAGGCGCCGCGCTGGTCATTGCCGGCCTCTGCGCCGAAGGCATCACCCGGGTGGAGAATATCCATTTTGTGGAACGGGGCTATGAAAATCTTGTGGAAAAAATGACCCGATTGGGAGCCAATATCCGTTTGGTGGAAGACTGAACGAAACTATGAAAGCACCGCGTTCGCGGTGCTTTCTTGTCGTAAATGGGCTTCCAATTTTCGCTTTTTGCTCTGTTCATTTCCGGCATAATCGTAGGGCGGGGCTATGGACGGCGCGGTTGCAGCCGTGGCGGCAAATCCCGGTTTATCAAAAAGGCGGGCCGTGACAATCGTCACGGCCCCAGTACAAAGAGGAAAGAAAAATCAGAAAACGCTTACTCAGTTCAGATCAAAAAAGGCTTCCGGATCCACGGATTCCCCGTCACAGGTGACGCAGAAATGCAAATGATCCCCAATGGCGGTCTCCATCACCGCGCTGCAGCTGACATAACCGATCACCTGACCCAGTTCTACCGTATCTCCGGCAGACACCTGGGTATTGGCATCCAGGCTGGAGTAGGTGGTCACATAGCCGTCGGCATGGCAGATCACCACGGTGTAGCCCATGGCATCATCCTGATAGACGGTGTAGACGGTTCCGTTCGCGGCGGCGGACACCGGCGTTCCGGCGGCTGCGGCGTAGTCAATCCCGTCGTGAACCCGCCAATCCCGGGTGGTGGGATTGTAACAAAGGCAATCCATGGCGTATTCCATCACAATCTGGCCGTCTATGGGCGCGGCGGTTCGCAGGGGCTCCGGCGCGGTGGACGGTTCGGTTGTAACGGTGGGTTTGGTGACGGATGGCAGGGTGGGATCCGACCCATCGGGATTCAAAACATCCACCACGCCTCCGGTGCCTTCCTGGGAAGGCTCCCCGGGGTTTACATTGCGGTAATACAGATAGCCGGAGATCCCGATTGCCGCGGCGCACAGGACCAGGGCTATGTAGTAGCCCTTACCGGCAAATCTGCCTGCTGTGTTTTTGTTGCTCATCATGTTGAAGCACCTCCGAAGCTCAGTATTGCCAGTTTTTCGGAAGCTAAACCATGTTTTAGGAAAATTTGCAATTTTTCTGTATCTATGCTATAATCAATCAAATTGCGAGAAAAGGAGGCGTGGCCATGGCAAGATTATCGGATCCGGTGACTTTGCTCCGGGGTGTAGGCCCGACCAAGGCAAAGCAGCTGGCCAATTTGAATATTTTAACCCTGCAGGATCTGATCTGCCATTTCCCCAGAGGGTACGAAGATCGCACCCGGCTTGTTACCATTGACAAGCTGGAAGTGGATAAGCCGGCCTGCTTCAAGGCTATGGTCATGAATACACCCCGCACCAACCACATCCGCAAGGGTTTGGATATTACCAAGGTGCAGGTGGCGGATCACACCGCCAGACTCGGCCTTACCTTCTTCAATAATAAATTCGCCGTTGAACAGCTGCAGTACGGCAGGGAATACATCTTCTATGGTGCTGTTTCCGGGGATTTTATCGGCTACAATATGACAAACCCCGTATTTGAAACGCTGGACTCCCAGCCGGTGTCCACCCGGCGAATTTTGCCTGTGTATCCGCTGACCGCGGGATTAAGCAACGCCGCCATGCTGAAGGCTGTGCAGCAGGCACTTTCTGTTTGCGATCCGCCGGAGGAGATTATTCCCGAGGAAGTGCGGCATCGCTATGGCATTTTGCCGGCAGAGCGGGCTTATTTTGCCGTTCACCAGCCCGCGTCTATGGCAGAGGCGGAGCTGGCAAAGCGGCGGCTGATTTTTGAGGAGTTTTTTGTATTTTCCGCAGGACTTTCTCTCATGCGGGCTGCCCGGGACGGAAAAACCGCCGTGGCTTACGAAAACACCAATCTGCAGCCCTTTTATGCCGCCTTGCCCTTTCGGCTGACCGGTGCCCAAAACCGGGCCATTGGAGAAATTCTGGAGGATTTCCGCCGGGGCACTCCCATGAACCGGCTGGTGCAGGGCGATGTGGGCAGCGGCAAGACCATGGTGGCCGCGGCGGCGGCTTACTGCGCCGTGGGCAACCGCAAGCAGGTGGCGCTGATGGCACCCACGGAAATTCTGGCGGAGCAGCATTTCGCTTCCCTCTCCCGGTTGCTGACGCCCCTGGGCATATCTCTGGGCTTACTGACCGGATCCATGAAGGAAAAGGATAAAAAAGCCGTCCGTGCCGCATTGGCTGAGGGCGAACTGGATCTGGTGATCGGAACCCACGCCCTGCTGTCCGACAGCACCACCTTTCAGGATCTGGGCTTGGTAATTGCCGATGAGCAGCACCGCTTTGGTGTGGCTCAGCGGGCCAAACTGTCGGCCAAAGGTGTGGATCCGCATCTGCTGGTGATGTCCGCCACACCCATACCCCGAACGTTGGCGCTGATTATGTACGGCGATTTGGATGTGTCGATTTTGGACGAACTGCCGCCGGGACGGGAAAATGTGGACACTTTTCTGGTGAACGAAAGCTACCGCCCCCGCATCAATGCCTTTATCCGAAAGCAGGTGGCGGAAGGCCACCAGTGCTTTGTGGTGTGTCCGGCGGTGGAGGAAAATGAGGAACTGGGTCTGAAGGCTGCTTCCATCTGGGCGGAAACCCTGCAGAAAACCGTTTTCCCCGATCTTCGGGTGGCCTTGCTCCACGGACAGATGAAGGGTTCGGAAAAGGAAGGCGTTATGGCTGCCTTTGCCCGGGGTGAAGCGGATATTCTGGTGGCCACCACGGTGATCGAAGTGGGCGTGGATGTACCCAATGCCACGCTGATGGTAATCGAGGACGCGGATCGCATCGGCCTTTCCCAATTGCATCAGCTCCGTGGCCGTGTGGGTCGGGGCAACAGTAAAAGCTACTGTATTCTCACCAGCCAAAACCGGAATCCGGAAACGCTGCAGCGGATCAAAGCCTTCTGCAAAACCAATGACGGCTTCCGCATCGCGGAGGAAGACTTGAAGCTGCGTGGTCCCGGTGATTTCTTTGGGCAGCGGCAATCCGGTCTGCCGGCCTTCAAGGTGGCGGATCTGAGTATGGATCTGCAGACCCTGAAAGATGCCCAAATGGCTTCAGCGGAATGGATCGACCGCTTCGGCACCGGCGACAGCCCGGAAGCGCAGGCTCTGCGCCGGCGTATCGGCCAGCTGTTTGCTATGGCAGAAGGGACTATGAATTAGAAGGGTAAATGGTTGTTTACACTACGATGGTGCCGTAGGGCGGGAGCAAGCCCCCGCCCTACAATATCGCCATAGGGTGTATGCGTAAACAACAATTTACCGCAGCAGCCGGCCGTAATGGAACGTCTTTTCGCACAGGATGCGCTGGATGGACAGCAGGTTGTTGATCACCACTTCCACATCCGGGTCTTCGCCGGGCTTGTTCAAGCGGGCACACAACCGCTCATAGGCGTCCATGGCTTCGTTATACAGCCGGTCGCATTCTCCGCCGGGAACGGCGTGGGGCGTACGCATCTCGACCAGAAGAGAATAATAGATATCTTCAAATTCATAGTTTTTCATAAAATCCTCCTGGTTATTTATTGTATACAAAGCCTACAATGTATTCATGGCGCTGTCAAGAGAAAAGGTATACGATGTATACGGGTGATATATTGTGAAAAAGATTGAGAGCATTTCCTTTCGGACAGATGAGGATACGAAAAAGATACTTTCCGAGGTAGCGCAAAGCAAGAAGTGGAGCATTTCACTTCTGGTGGAGGACATCGTCCAAAACTGGATCCAGGAAAACGGTCTGCGCGAAAAATCTGATACCTGAACCGGGGCAATATCTGCCCCGGTTTCTCATTTTCTGTGAATTTCTCGGTGTATTGTGCACAAAGCTATTTGGGTTCAGCGGGATTCCTTCCATAAAATGCAAAAAAAGTGGAATAAACCCTTGATTTTTTGAAAATAATACTTGCAAAATGAAAAACAATTCGCTATAATGTATCGGCGTGGGTTTGCGCCCATGACTATTTTAACACCACACACCCGGTGATCGGCCGCCCATGTGCTTTCCCAAAGTGGGCTCTCCGAGATGATCGGGGTGGAGGAACAAACAAAAAGGAGAAAATCAAAATGTCTGTCGTATCTATGAAGCAACTGCTGGAAGCCGGCGTGCACTTCGGTCACCAGACCCGCCGCTGGAACCCCAAAATGGCCACCTACATCTACACCGAGCGTAACGGTATCTACATCATCGACCTGCAGAAGACCG
>JAZOBI010000051.1:0-10944 GCA_045595885.1 Faecousia sp.
GGGAACATTTGTAAAAATGCCGCTTCGCGGTAGGACCGTCGAGGACGCCGGTCCCTACATGACATTTTCAAACTCCACGATAAACTGCAATTTGCAGCCACGATTAGTTGTTTGGCGTACAGGTAGGCAGCGTAACGAAGAAGGTATTGACGCCGTCCTTGCCCCGGGCCCAAATCTTTCCGCGATACTCCCTGATCAAGCCCTGGGCGATGGAAAGTCCCAGACCGTAGCTGCCATCTCTGCTGCGGGTCTCATCCACCCGATAAAACCGGTTAAAAATGTCTTTGCACTGCTTTTCCGTCAGCGTTTCACCCCGGGAACTGATCTGGAGCAGACAGTGGTTCCGGCTTTGGGTCAGGGAGATCCGCACCTGAGAGCCGGGCAGGGAATATTTTTGGCCATTATCCAGCAAAATGTCCACCACCCGCCGCAGTTGCTGATCTGCCCGGACAAACAAACCGGGCTGCACCTGGCTTTCCAGCAGCTTGCCGGACTCAAAATACACCGGCTCAAAGTACATAACGCAATCTTCCACCAGATCGCTGAAGTCCACCACGGTCTTTTTTTCCTGTCGCTGGTGACGGCTATCCATCCGGGCCAGTTCCAGCAAATTTTCTACCAGGCTTCGCATTTGGACTGCCATGGCAGCCAGGGAATTGACATATTTGCGCTGAGCCTCCGGTTCGCAATCTTCATTTTGCAGCAATTCCGTATTGGTCAAAATCACGGTCAGCGGCGTTTTCAGCTCATGGGAAACATCTGCCACAAACTGCCGCTGCTGCCGCAGCGCCCGCTCCACCGGCCGGGTCATCCATCTGGCAAAGCCGCAACTGACAAAGAAAAAGGCCACCATCGCCACACAGATAATGACTATGCCGTTCCAACACAGACTTTCCATGGTCTTGAGCATACCGGAAACATCTGTAAATATGATTTTTTCTCCCTTCCACATATCGATGCACAAAAATTTCAGCTCTCTGTCCCACAGAAAGCCGGAGCTTTCGCCGGTAGCGATGACCGCCGTATAGATTTCCCGTAATTGCGCTTCGTCGGACAGGTCGTAGTAGGCATCGCCTTGGGTGGTCATTTGGCCATTGTGGTTGACATAAATCACAAAACAGGGATACCGTGGATGTTTTTCCTCCGAGTTTTGGGCGCTGATGCTCCAGGGCTCAAAGTCGGCGGATTCCAGCGCTTTTCGGGCTTCCTTATTCATGGTATCCCAGGTGGTTTGGTAGACCGCGCCAAACAGGGTTATCAGCAGCGCAGCCAGCAACACCATCAAAACACAAACAAATTGGATCCGCAGCCGTTTGATCATTCCTCTACCTCCAGATGGTAGCCCATGCGGCGCACCACCTCAATCCGCAGATTGGACTGGATGTTTTTCAGCTTTTTCCGCAGGAACGCCATATACACCTCCACATGGTTTTCCGCGGCGCTGGAATCATAGCCCCAGACCCGGGCCAGCAGCACTTCCTTGGGTACCAGATTTTTGCCGGAGGTCATCAGCTGGCGCATGACATCGAACTCCTTGGCCGTCAGCCGCACCGCCCGCTCGCCGCAGCGCAGGACCGCGGTAGACAGCTCCAGCTCCGTATTTCCGTAGGTCAGATTTTCCACCTGGCCGCCCTGGCGGCGCAGCAGCGCATTGATGCAGGCCAGCAGTTCCCGGGTGTCGAATGGTTTTGTCAGATAATAATCCGCGCCGGCATTGAGTCCCTCAATGCGGTCCATCACATCGGATTTGGCAGTCAGCATCAAAATGGGGGTATTGCACCGCTTGGAACGAACCTGCCGGGCAACCTGGAAGCCATTGAGTCCCGGCATCATCACATCCAAGATCAGCAGATCATATACGCCCAGCAGCGCATAGTCGGCGCCCGCATCCCCGTCATGCACCACATCCACCTGAAAACCCTTGGTGAAAAGCAGATCCTTTAAGGAATCGGCCAACAGTTTTTCATCTTCAATCAGCAGAATTTTCACGGTTTTTCCCCCTGTATGTATTCTGCTTGTATCATACAGTATATTGCTTAAAATATCCATAAATTTTCAAAAATCCCCCCATAATTTCCCCGCGCCGCCGGTTGCATTTTGCTCCTGCCCATGGTACAATGGTGGCACATTCTGAAAGGAGGTCTGCTATGAAGCGAATCGCAACCTTTGCCCTGTGTCTGCTGCTGTGTATATGGCTGTGTATTCCGGCCATGGCAGCCAACGAAGCCCAGTGGATCCGCAGCGACGCCCAAGTGGGAGAGGATGGCAACTGCCGTCTGACCCTGGCCGTTACCCTGCGTTTGGATACCCCCGTGGCCGAATTGACCTTCCCCCTGCCGGCCGACGCCCAAAATGTGCTGCTGGACGGCAACGGCGTCACCACCCGCCATTCCGGCGGCCTTCTGCTGGTGCAGCTTCCCAATTTCACCGCCGGCGACCACCGTTTCACCCTCACTTACACCCTCAAAGATGTGATTTCCCGGGAAAATGGTGATTCTCAGCTGAATATCCCGCTGCTGAGCGGTTTTTCTTATCCCATCCAGGCCATGGAAATCTCCATTGTGCTGCCCGGTGCCATCGACGGTACGCCCACCTTCATCAGCGGCTATTACCAGGAGGATATCCATTCCTCCCTGGTTTGCTCCGTCACCGGCAATACCCTGTCCGCGTCCCTGCAGGCACCGCTGAAAGACCATGAAACCCTGACGCTTACCCTGCCGGTCAACCCGGAGCATTTTTCCATGCTTCCCGATCTGACCCCGGCCATTGACCCCTTCCGTGGGATCGTGCTGGTTTGCGTGGCGCTGTCCGTCCTGTACTATCTGCTGACGCTGATGCCCCAGCTCCATCGCCGCAGCCGCTGCTTTGGTCCCCCCGACGGCATTTCCGCCGGCGAGGTGGGGGTCTGTCTTACGGGTACCGGTCTGGATCTGACGCTGATGGTGCTGACCTGGGCGCAGTTGGGTTATGTGCAGCTGGAACAGGTGAACAGCAAGCGGGTAGTCCTGCACAAAAAGATGGAAATGGGCAACGAGCGGAAGCCTTCGGAGGTGCAGGCCTTCCAGGCGCTGTTCCGCAATCGACCCTCCCTGGATGGCTGCGGCATATACTACGCCAAGCTGTGCCGCCGTCTGTCCCAGCAAGCGCCCCTGCAGCGGGAGCTGTTCCGCCCCAACTCCGGAAAGCCCATGCTCTTCCGGTTGCTTTCCTGTGCCGCCGGCTGCGCCAGCGGTGTCCAGCTGGGTCTTTCCGTGACGGATCATGGAGCAGGCCGGGTCCTGCTGGGCATTTTGATCGGTTTTTTCTGTTTTGCCTTCAGCTACTTCATCCAATCCGGCGGCAAAACCCTGCCCCTGCGGGACAAGACGCCTCTGCTGCTGAGCATCGGCTGCGGCGGCATCTGGATTGCCCTGAGCGCCATCACCGGTCAGTTGGGCAGCGCCCTTCCCATGGTTCTCTATCAGTTTGTTTGCGGCATCGCCCTGGCCTTTGGTGGCCGCCGCAGCGAGCTGGGAAAGCGGAGTTTTTCCCAGCTTTGGGGTCTGCGGCACTACATGGTTCGGGCCAATTCCTTTGAGCTGCAGCAGCGGCTCCAGGCCAACGGCAATTATTTCTTTGAATTGGCGCCCTACGCCCTGGCATTGGGCGTGGATAAGCGGTTTGCCCGGCGATTTGGCAAGGTCAAGCTGCCGGAGTGCGGTTTTTTGACCACCCGGGAGAGCCAGCCCACCACCGCCGGTCAATGGGCCGCCCTGCTGCGGCAGGTGGCGGATGCCCTGAATAACCGGCAGCGCCGGCTGGCCTATGAGCGGATTGCCAAAAAGTAAGAAAATTGGGGTTTCTCGTACTGTTACACAGGCGCGGGAGCGCCCCTGGCTCCTTCTGTCTGCTTCGCTGCTGTCGCCCCAAAGGGGCGACCCTTTCCCACTCACAACAGCGCGATAAACGAAGATTTGCATATTAAACGCAAAAGATCCCCGGCGGAGCCGGGGATCTTTCATTTCTGTCAGCTGTTTTGCAGCTTTTGTTTTTCGTACTGCAGGGTGTACAGGTGGTGATACTTACCCTTCAGGGCCAGCAGCTGCTGGTGGTTGCCCTGCTCGATGATCTGACCACGACTCAGCAGAATGATGTTATCGGAATGCTGGATGGTGGAAAGCCGGTGGGCAACGATCAGCATGGTGCCGATATTTTTCATCTTCTCCAGGCTGTCCTGGATCAGAATTTCCGTTTCTGTGTCGATGTTGGCGGTGGCCTCATCCAAAATCATGACGCTGGGCTTATGGATGATGGTCCGGGCAAAGCTCAGCAGCTGCCGCTGACCGGCAGAGAAGTTGTTGCCCCGTTCCCGGACGGGCTCGTCCAGACCCTTTTCCAGACGGTTGATGAACCGGTCGGCGTTGACATAGCGGCAGGCTTCCATGACCTGCTCATCGGTGAGCGCATCTTCCCGCAACACAATATTGCTGCGGATATCGCCGGCAAACAGGAACACATCCTGCAGCATCTGGCCGAAATGACGGCGCAGGGAAGAAATCTTGATCTTCTTGATGTCGATGCCATCAATCAAAATCTGACCCTTCTGGATGTCATAATTGCGGCAGATCAGGGACAAAATGGTGGTCTTGCCGGAGCCGGTGGAACCAACAAAGGCCACGGTCTGCTTAGGCTGCACATGGAAGGAAACACCCTTCAAAACCCACTCGTCCGGCTTGTAGGCAAACCAAACATCCTTAAATTCGATCTCACCCTTGATTTCATCCAGCTCGATGGCGTCATCTTCGTCCACCACCTGGGGTTCCATATCCAAAATGGCGAAGATCTTTTCCGCGCCGGCAAAGCTCTGCTGCAGCATATCAAACTGCTCGGCCAGAGTCTGGATGGGGTTAAAGAACCGGGAGATGTAGCCATAGAAGGAAACCACGATGGCGCTGTTGATCACCTGGCCCATGAACTCCGTCTGATCGATGTAGCCCTTGGCGCCGAAATAGAACAGGCACAGCTGGCTGGAAACGAAGAGCATATACACCATGGGGCGGAAAATGCCGAAGACATACATTCTGTTCTGCTTGGCCTTCTTCAGATTCCGGCTGCGGCTGGCGAAATCTTCCATCTTCCGCTCTTCCCGATTGAAGATCTGGGTGATCTTCATGCCGGACAGATTTTCGGACAGATAGGTATTGATATCGGTGGTGGCATTGGTGACCTTGCGGTGGACCCGGCGGCTGAACTGCCGGAAAATCACGGTGAACAGCACCACAAAGGGCACAAAGCACAGGATCATCAGCGTCAGAGAATAATTCAGCAGCAGCATAGCCATCAGTACGCCGATGATGACCATGGAGTTTTTCACCAGAGTCACCAAAATATTGGTGAACATAAAGGAAATGCGGTTGGGATCGTTGGTGACGCGGGTCACCAGCTTGCCAACGGGGATATTGTTCAGCTGCTCATGGCTCAGCTTCTCAATGTGGGTGAAGGTGTCCAAGCGGATCTTGGAGAGGATCTTCTGGCCGGTTTTTTGCAGGATCATGGCCTGGAAATAGGTGCAGACCACGCTGACCACCAGGATGCCCGCGTAAATGGCCACCATGGTAAACAGCTGACTCAGCTCAAAATCGTCCTTGATCAGCTCCTGCACCTGACCCATGAGCCAGGGAGAAACCACATCATAGACCACGGAGAAGATCATGATGAAGAGCACCGCCACAAAGCTCTTCCAATGGGGTTTCGCGTACCGCAGCAGGCGGGAAATCAGTTCCTTATCGGAGATCTTCCGCTCCCGGTCGTCGCTATCATCCTTGTGCTTCTTCAGCACCGCCCAGGCGATCAGGAAAGTCACCGCAAAGGCGCCGATCAGGGCCGCCACAATGATCACCGGCAAATATTCCCGGAAAAATTCAGGCATGACCCTCGCCTCCTTCCTCTTCCAGACGCTGCAGGTCTACCATTTTGCGGTAGGCCATGGAGGTTTCGTACAGATCTTCGTGCTTGCCGAAGGCCGCCACACGACCATCTTCGATAAACAGCACCCTGTCCATCTCCTCGATGGTGGAAATGCGGTGGGCAATGAGGATGGTGGTTTTGCCGGCGCGGGTAGCGCGGAGATTTTCCAGGATCGTCCGCTCCGTTTTGGTGTCCACCGCGGAAACGGAGTCATCCAGGATCAAAATGGGCGCGTCCTTCATCAGCGCCCGGGCAATGGAGATGCGCTGCTTCTGGCCACCGGAAACGGTGACGCCCCGCTCACCCAGCACCGTGCCGTAGCCCTGGCTGAATTCCTTGATGTTGCTGTCCACATCCGCCATCTGGGCGGCGTGGGTCACGGCGTCCATGCCATGGCCGCTGACGCCGAAGGCGATGTTGTTTTCGATGGTATCGGAGAACAGGAAGTTATCCTGGGGCACATAGGCGCAGGCTTCCCGGACGGAGCGAATGGACAGATCGTTCACATCCTGGCCGTCAATAAACACAGTGCCGTCGGGCACATTGTAGGTACGCAGAATCAGATCCACCAGGGTGGTCTTACCGGAGCCGGTCTTGCCCACCAGGCCGATGTTTTCACCGGGCTCAATGGTAAAGGACACATTCTCCAGGGCATCAAATTCACCGTCGGGATAGCGGAAGGTCAAATTCCGGAATTCGATGCCGCCGGATACGTTTTCCAGATCCCGCACGGTTTCCCGATCCTTCACATTCACTTCCGCGTCCAGCAGCTCGCCCACACGGGCCAAAGAGGCCTTGCCGCGGCTGGACATATCAATCAGTTCGGAAACCGCCATAATGGGCCAAATGACGGAGTTGAAGTAGCCGATAAACTCCAGAAGCTGGCCGGCGTTGAAGGTATCCTTGTACACCAGATAGCCGCCGTAGCCCAAAATGATGCAAATAACGCTTTCCACAAACAGCGTCACCATCACACGGAACAGGACGGATGCCTTGGTGTGGGCCACATTGGCGACCTCATTTTCCTCATTGAGCTTCTTGTAGGCCCACAATTCCTTGGCCTCCTTCACAAAGGCCTTGATCACCGCGATGCCGGAGAAGCTTTCCTGGGAAAAATCAGAGAGGCGGGCATAGGCCTCCTGCCGGGCATCCCATTTTTGCGCCAGCCGCTTGCCCACGATGGTGGCCGAAGCCAGCAAAAACGCCATGGGAATCAGAGAAAGCAGGGTCAGAACCGCATCCATAGCCCACATTTTGCTCAGAGCCATAATGCCCAGCATCACCGCGTCAAAGAACATCATGACGCCCCAGCCGAAACACTCCTGCACCGTATCCAGATCGTTGGTAAACAGGCTCATCAGGTCGCCAACCTTATTGACCTGGTAGTACTCACGGCTCAGTTCCTGGGCATGCCGGAACATACGGTTGCGCAGATCCTCCTCCAAACGCACAGCGCTTCCAAAGAAGCAGACGCGCCACAGGAAACGACCCACAATGATCAACAGAATCACCTGCACCATGGGCATACAGACCCGATCCAGCACAAATGTCATGTCAAAAGCATACTTGACCTTGTCGATCTCCACAAAACCGTCGTTCATGCCGTTGACAACCATGCCGTAAATCTTGGGGATCTCCAGCTGCAGATAGTCCACACCAACCAGCGCCACCAGGCCCAGCAGCAGCCACAGGCCATAGCGCAGATAATACCGGTTGATATGCTTACCAAATATCATCCTTCTCTTCCTCCTTTGTCTTTTTCATCAATTCACCATTATAGCACAAGTGTTTTCATTTTGCAACCATTACAGCGCATAATTATGTAGCATCCTACGGAAATTTCAAATTGGGGTTTATCGTGGAGTTTGAAAATGTCATGTAGGGACCGCAGCGATAAACGAAAATTTGCAAAAATAAAGGCGCCCGGTGGGCGCCCTTGCTAGATTTCTATATCATAGATTTTGACCACATCTGCCGGGCCTTCCAGCAGCAGCCCGGTGACCCGGCCGTTTTCCCCTTCCAGGGACACATACAAGGTGCCGCCGGGATTTTCCACGGTCAAACATCCGCCGGGCAGCTGTCCACGGCTCCAAAGAACCGCCGCCACCGCGCCGGTGCCGGTTCCGCAGGCCAGGGTGAAATCCTCCACGCCCCGCTCAAAGGTGAGGATCCGCACGGTTTTTTCATCGACCCAGGTAAAATAATCCACATTGGCTCCCTTGGGGAACACCCGATCATGGCGAAGAGCGCGCATCTGGGGCTTCAGCGCATCCCGGTCCGCCCACAGGTCGCCCCGGTAGGGTCGCACCGCGTGGGGACAGCCCACCTCCACATAATCCACATCGCCGGTAACATTCATTTGCACCGGTCCGGGAGCCGGCAGCCTCACCCGGATGCGGTTTTCTTCCAACCGCCAGCCATGGGCAAGGCCCGCGTCGGTTTCGATGGTCATATTTTCTCCTGCGATGCCGTTGTCATAGGCAAAGCGGCAGATACAGCGGCTTCCGTTGCCGCAAAGCTCCCCCCGGGAGCCGTCGGAATTGTAATAATGCAGGCGGAAATCCGCGGTTTTGGATGTGTCCAGCGCCATAAAGCCGTCCGCGCCGGACAGTTTGCACAGTTCTATCGCCAAAGGGGGGTAATCATAGGCGCCGCCCCGGGCATCCATGACCATAAAATCATTGCCGGCGCCGCTCATATGCCAAATTTTCATGGTTTTTCCTCCAAAATCTCCCGGATGCGCTTGCTGATGTCACATCCGGCGGCATGGGGACAATTCTCAAATTCACAATCCGCCTCGCCGTCCTCCAGCAGCACGATGCGGCTTTTATCCAGACAGCGGCAGTAGCCGGTGATAAACAGTTCCATCAGGTTTCCTCCAAAACGCAGAAGCCACGGGGTCCAATGGTGAGCCAATCCGGGGCAACCACCTGCAAATTATAGCCCAACAGCACCCGACCGGCGGGGATTTCCCAGGTATCGGCGCTGCGGTTGCAGCAAACGCGCAGTTTGCTGCCCCGGTATTCACGGGTAAAGGCCAGGTGCTTGTCGCCAGCTTCCAGGAATTTCACATCGCCCAGCCGCAGGGCGGGATGATCCTTGCGCAGCTGACCCAGCCGCTTAAAATGCTGCAAAAGCTCCGTATTTTCCCGGCCCCAGGGATAGGTGCGGCGGTTGAAGGGATCCTTGTGCCCCTCCATGCCGGCCTCGTCGCCATAATACAGGCTGGGGCTGCCGGGCAGGGTATACTGCAGGAAGGAGGCGGTCAGCAATCGCTCCCGGGCAACCTCGTACTGATTGCGGGAAAGGCGGCGGCTTGCCATCGCTTCCCGGCTGCCGTCGAAATCATCCACCAGGGCAGTCAGGATCCGGGGCGTATCGTGGGTACCCAGCAGATTCATATTGCTTAAGTATACTTCCGGCGGATAGTTTTCAGCGATGGTCATCACCGTGTTTTTCAGTCCGCGGCCATCATCCCAGCCCCGGACAAAGTTCAAAATAGCGGTGCGGAAGGGGTAATTCATAACGCTGTCCAGCTCCGCGTCCACGAAATAGCGGCGGCGGCGTTCATAGGCCACCTTGTTGGAGGCATCCTCCCACACTTCACCCAACACCAGGGCGTCGGGGCTCAGCTCCTTGACCCGGTCATAAAGCAGCTTCAAAAATTCATCCGGCAATTCATCCGCCACATCCAGACGGAAGCCGTCGCAGCCGGCCCGAAGCCAATGGGCGATGACGGAATCCTCATCGGTAATGATATATTTGATGAAATCCGGGTGCATCTTGTTGACCGTGGGCAAGGTATCGAAATTCCACCAGGAAACATAGCTGCAGGGCCAGGAATGGAAGGTGTACCAGTTGAAATAGGGGGACTCCTTGCTGTTATAGGCGCCCACCCCGGGGAAGGTGCGGTTTTTGTTGAAATACAAGCTGTCCGAGCCGGTGTGGGAATACACGCCGTCGAGAATCACACGGATGCCGCGGCTGTGGGCCGCCTGCACCATGGCCTTGAAATCCTCCATGGTACCCAGCATGGGGTCCGGGGTTTTATAGTCGCCGGTATCGTAGCGATGGGAGGAGAAGCTTTTGGAAATGGGATTCAGATACAAAATCGTGGCGCCAAGGGAGGCGATATAGTCCATTTTTTCCGTGATACCCTGGAAATTACCGCCGTAGAAATCGTTATTTTGGACAATGCCGTTCTCATCGGGCCGCCACTGCACCTCCTCATGCCAGGCGTAGTGGACGGAATAGGGCTCCAGCTTGCCCCGCAAATCACAGCGGCCGGCCTTGTGGAACCGATCCGGGAAGACCTGGTAGATGGTGGCGCCTTTGGCCCAATCGGGGGTATGGAACCGGTTGGGCACCACACTCAGCTGCCAGCGGTCGCCGGCTTCCATATTGGTATCGTCGCCCTGCTTGAACAGCCGGAAATCGCCGGTGCGGCAGGCGATGTGGAAATAATAAAAATACAGGCCAACTTCCTCCGGGGTGAATTTTCCCCGGTAAATATCATAGGCGCCGTGTTTCTTCGCGAATTCCATGGCCACCGTCCTGTCCGGCTGGCCATGGGCGCCCTGCAGGCGGCACTGTACCGCGGTGGCGCCCACGGTGGAGGGAATATGGATGTGCAGGATACACTCCTGCCCCGGCACCAGGGTGCCAAAGGGATTTTTGAACTGGGTTTGCTTGCTGTCAAATAAAATACGCATACATGCTCCTAAGACGCAAATTTTCGTTTATCGTTCTGTTGGAAAACAGGAAATGGTCGCCCCTGTGGGGCGACAGCGGCCTGCGGCCGCAGGGGTTACGGATTGCCACAGCCCTTCGGGCTTCGCAATGACACGGTTTTGTAACCATACGCGCCTATTTTGCCGCAAAAATCTTTCAAGTTTGTCATTGCGAGGAGGGCTTTGCCCGACGTGGCAATCCGTACTCCTTAGATGCGAAGCATCCTGTCGGCCCATAGGGCCGACAATGTTCAAACAGTACGATAAA